>JAGUXG010000079.1 GCA_020061965.1 bacterium | reverse complement strand
TTTTTATGCGAAAAATAGGAATTTGAAGATTTTTTCTTTAATTTCCCATTTTCCTTTCAATTTGTTAAACCTTATCAAAGGGTGCGGAAAATGGGAAATAGTTACTTTAGTATCTTCTCCACATCCTCTGTCTCTAAGACCTCTTTTTCAATCAGGCTTTCGGAAAGTGTCTTCAGCTTCTCTTTATTTTTCAAAATAAGTCCCTTTGCTCTCTCGTGAGCAGAGGAGATAATCGCGCTTATCTGGTTATCAATTTTTATGGCAGACTCTTCACTATAGTTCTTCTCTCTGGCAAAATCCCTGCCTAAGAATATCTCGCCATGGCCACGACCAAAGGTGATAGGACCAAGCTCACTCATCCCATACTCTGTGACCATTTTCCGAGCAATATCTGTAGCTTTCTCTAAATCATTCTGAGCGCCTGTGGTCACATCACCAAAGATAATCTCTTCAGCACACCTTCCACCAAGAAGGACACTCATCTTGCCCAATATCTCGGATTTCGTCACTAAATACTTATCCTCAATCGGTAGTTGCAGGGTATAGCCCAGAGAGCTTATGCCCCTCGGCATAATGGAGATCTTATGGATAGGATCAGAACCAGGGGTAAAGAAGGCAACTAAGGCATGACCAGCCTCATGGTAAGCAACAATCCTCTTCTCCTTTTCGCTTATCAGCCTGCTCTTTCTCTCAGGACCAGCAATCACCCTGTCTATTGACTCTTCAAGCTCCTTTATGCCTATGCTTCTCTTCTTCCGTCGAGCAGAAAGTAGAGCCGCTTCATTTATCAGATTGGCCAGGTCAGAGCCCACAAACCCTGGTGTCCTTCTTGCCAAGACCTTGAGATCAACATTTTTTGAGATAATCTTTCCTTTGGCATGAACCTTTAGAATGCCTTCTCTGCCAACCACATCAGGTGCATCAACCACGATGTGCCTGTCAAACCTTCCTGGTCTAAGGAGTGCCGGGTCAAGGACATCTGGTCTATTAGAGGCAGCCATAAGAATGACGCCCTCACCTGTATTAAACCCATCCATCTCAACTAAAAGTTGGTTCAATGTCTGCTCCCTCTCATCATGACCACCACCTATTCCAGCCCCTCTATGCCTTCCAACTGCGTCTAACTCATCAATAAAGATGATGCAGGGTGCGTTCTTCTTGCTCTGGTTAAAGAGGTCTCTCACCCGTGATGCTCCAACACCAACAAACATCTCCACAAAATCAGAGCCACTGACAGAAGAGAAATGGACATTTGCCTCCCCAGCTACAGCCTTAGCCAACAAGGTCTTTCCTGTTCCAGGTGGCCCTACCAGAAGCACACCCTTTGGAATCCTTGCCCCTAATCTCTGAAACTTCTTTGGGTCTTTTAAGAACTCAATTATCTCTTTTAACTCCTCCTTTGCCTCATCCACACCAGCCACATCATTAAAGGTAACCTTTGCCTGTTCTTCGCGAGAAAAAATCCTTGCCCTTGATCTTCCAAAAGTAAATGGGCTTTCAGGGCCACGCATGTTCCTAAAGAGCAGAAACCAGAAGAGAAAGAGAAGGAATATTCCAGGAAGTATGGTTGCCCAGAAGAAGTTGATAAAACTAGAGATGGATGAAGGTCTTTCTGCCCTGAAAGGAACTCTGTATTCCCTTAAGGTCTTGATAAGATCGTGGTCAAATCTGGGAATCTGACAGGTAAATGGAATGACCTTACCCGCCTTTATTATCTTTCCACTGATATTATCTTCAATGATGATTACCTCTGAAACCTTTCCTTGCTCAGCCAGATCCAAGAATTCTGAGTAAGGAATGATAACCGGTGGGGTTGGAATAGAAGGAATTTTGGTGTTATAAAGGATAAGAACCAAGAGAAAGCCCAAAAGAAACCAGCCAATTACTTTTGTTATCTTCACAAGATTAGTTTATCCCAGTCTCACAAGGATTGTCAAATCTTAGTTTTAATTTGTTGAATAGAAATGTCCTGCTCACAACTTCAACCTTCTCTCTTCTTAAAATCCGCTATAAATCAAGGTTTTAGTTTTTTTCATTAGCCTACAATCCTTTTTGCCAATCTTTCTCCTAATTGGATAGCTTTTTTCCTTTCTCCTCGTACTCTTGAGCGGATGATTTTTCCATCCGCACTAAGCTTCATTCCTTGAATCGTAAGGTAATTACCAGAAACCTCTGCTAAAACACCAATAGGAACCTGACAACCACCACCTAATGTTTTAAGGTATGATCGCTCTGCTTCTATGCAAACTACCGAATCTTTGTCGTTCAAACCTTCTACCAATTCCTTTGTCGGTCTATCATCACTCCGTATCTCTATGGCTAATGCACCTTGACCTGCAGCAGGGAGGATAATATCTCCTGCGAAAATCTGGGATATCCTATCCTGCCAGCCAAGCCTGATAAGCCCAGCACCAGCAACAACAATAGCTTGGACCAAACCCTCTTCTAACCTTTTTAACCTTGTATCCAAATTTCCTCGCAAATCCTGAACATAAAGATCGTGCCGATAGGCTAAAATTTGAGCCTTTCTTCTCATACTGCTTGTGCCAATTAAAGATTGGCAAGGAAGATTCTCTAATTTAAGATTTCCTTTGGAAACAAGAACATCCCTTGGCTCTATCCTCTTTGGCACAGCAGCTATCATCAGTTCCTCTGGAAGATCTACAGGCAAATCCTTCATACTATGAACAGCAATATCGATCTCTCTCCGCAGTAGCTCTTCCTCTATCTCTTTGACAAAGAATCCTTTCTCCCAGGCAGAATCTGTTGTGTCTCCCTTTGTCTTTATCTTCTTTATGAAAATATCTCTTTTATATCTCTTTTTAATCTCATCAGCCACCCATTCTGCCTGAACCTGTGCCAATCTACTCCCCCTTGTGCCAATGATTATTCTATCCTTCATTCTATATTCTCAATCTTTCAAGCTCCTTTTCAGAGATAGGCGGAGGGTTTAATATCTCTTCTTGGCCCATAACTCTAATCCCATCCTTTCCCTTATCATCAGAATATCTGGCACAGATAGCCGCAGCAGAAAGGAGAGTATCATTATTTGTCTTTCCTCTAACAGTTGTTACTGGTCCTCCCCTTTCTCCTTTTGTAGTAAGAATTGCATTTTTTCCTTTAGATAGGGTAAGGAGTCTCTTATTCTCCTGTTCATTCCTACCTACAATCACCTTTGCTATATCTCCGAGTCTAAAATGCCTGCCTATCTTCAAAAGCTGAATATCATTCAGGGTAGGCGTCCTGGTAAATTTCAGTAAATCTGCCATTCTTCTGGCAAATGCTTGGTCAGTTAATAGACAACCACCTGCTGGACATGGATAATCTTTTAAGCCAAAGACCTCTGCTAATTGCATCTGAGGTTTTCTTGTCCGACCAGAGATGTTGAGTAGCTCCTCTCTATTTACTAATCCTTCCTTTTCTGGCAGTGTCGGCTCTAAAAGCTTTGCTGAGAGTGGTCGCAAGACTAAACCAGAAAGCCCACTCTCTTCTTCTATTATCTTCATTGCTTTGAGATGTTGAGACATAGGTCTTTGACCCAAAACCTCACCAGTGACGATAAATGAGGCTTTGGCTTTTTCCATATACTCCTTTGCCTTCTTAAAGATGAGGATGCGGCAGTCAATGCAGGGGTTCATATTCTTGCCATAGCCGTATTTTGGGTTTTTGATAATCTTTATATACTCCCTGCCAATGCTTAATACTTTCAGAGGAACCCTAAACTTCAAAGCAGCAGTCTTTGCAGCAAGACGACAACCAAACCCCTTTGTACAGGTGCAAAAAGGGGTGACGAAATTTATGGCCTCTGTCTGGATTCCTTGCTTGAGCATCATCCCAATAACCAGAGAGCTATCCAATCCTCCAGAAAGCAAGACCAGAGCTTTCGGCAGAAAACAGGTTTTATCAATCATTTCCATATTTATTGTAGTTTATGTATTGGCAGATAATCAATACAAAATAAAAAATGTTTACAAAAGTTTACTTTTTTAGTTATACTGAAAAGGTATGGAAAAGAATCTGGGTGTCTTAAAGCAGATAAGCGAACTTATTATCTCGCAAGCAAGCCTTGATGAGATCCTTAATAGAATTATGGATATAAGTTTAGAGGCTATATCCTGTGATGCTGGCTCACTCTTTATGATAGAAGGAGAGGAACTTCTCTTTAAGGTGGTCAAGGGCGAAAAGAAGGAACTCTTAGAGAGGATGAGAATTCCAATAGGGAAAGGAATTGTCGGCTGGGTGGCAGAGAATGACGAGCCTTTGATCGTTCCTGATGTGAACAAGGATGAGAGATTCTTGAAAAATCTGGCTGATAAGATAGACTATAAGACTTACAACATCATCTGTGTGCCAATAAAGGCAAAAGAGAGGGTGATAGGCGTGATTGAACTCATCAACAAGTTTCAAAATAGGACATTTACTAAAGAGGATACAGACCTTCTCCTTATCATAGCTGATCAGGCTGGATTAGTCATTGAAAACTGTAGGTTGAAGAAGGAAGAGGAGAAAAGAGCAAAGGAGTTAAAGACTCTCCTGGATATAGGGCTTATATTAGGTTCAACCCACCAGATGAGGACGCTCCTTGATCTTTCAATGAAGATGGCTAAGACAGCAATGAATGCCGAGGCATCCTCCTTAATGCTGGTGGATGATGAGACTAATGAGCTTGTCTTTGAGGTGGCTGAAGGCGGTAAAGGAGTTAAAGAGATACGATTGAAGATGGGAGAGGGTATAGCCGGCTGGGTAGCAGAGAAGGGTGAGTCCTTATTGGTCGCAGATGTGTCAAAGGATAGCCGTTTCTCTGGAAAGGCTGATGATAAATCAGGATTTGTGACCAAGTCTATCTTAGCTGCACCCCTGAAGACAAAGGATAGGGTTGTCGGTGTCATAGAGGCAATAAACAAGATAGGAAAACCCTCTTTTTCTGAGAATGAGATAGGCTTCTTTATGCTTCTGGCAAATCAGATAGCCTTAGCCATTGAGAATGCCAAGCTATACAGGTATATCTTCGGTGAGGAAGGTGCTGCTGTGGAAGAAGCTGGTGTTAAGGCTACTTCCGGAACAAAGCCCATTGGTGAGATTCTAAAGGAGTTTAATCTTATCACTGAGATCCAGTTACAAAAGGCTCTTGAGATTCAGAAAAGGATAGGCAGAAAGAAGAAGGTTGGTGAGATATTGGTTGAAGAGCTAAAGGCACTGACCGAAGATGCGCTGAACTGTGCCCTCTCTCACCAGCTCAATGTCCCTTATGTCACCCTTACTGCGGAGATGATAAATATAGAGACTGCCTCCATGCTTCCCTATGAGATGCTCATTCGGCACAATCTCATTCCTATTATGAGATTTGAGAAGGAGCTTAATGTGGTTATGGCTGACCCCTTGGATGCAAAAGTGATAGAAGATATTCGGCAGATAACCGGATGCAACGCCAATGTCTCTCTCGGTTCAAAGTCCAACATCCTTGAGATGATATACAGTATCTTTGGTCCTCCATCTGAGAAGGAGATTTTAGAGATTCCAAAGGCAAAGGAAGAGGAAGACAAGAGCGGTGAGAAACATCTGTATTTAGAGATAGAAAAGGCATTGTCGAAAGGTGCAACAGAGCTACATTTTGAGCCAAAAGAGGATGTTGTCAAGACAAGATACAGGATAGGCGGGATTCTTCTTGAGCAGGAGGACCTATCTTCTTCTATCTATGCCGGGCTTTGTTTCAGGATAAAGATGATTTGCGGGTTTGACCTTCAGGCAAAGACATATCAACAAGGCTTTAGCGAAATCTTTCAATTCCCTGGCTTGAGATTTGAGATCTCAATAGGACCTGTCTTATTTGGTGAAACACTTATGATCAGGCTTATTAAAGAGGCAGATGAAAGACCAAGAAACCTTTCTGATTATGGTCTGTCCGAAAAAGATCTCCTGGCAGCAAAAAACCTTTTTGAACGTTCAGATGGTCTAATTATAATGACAGGAAAACAACATCCAAGAAGATCTCTTTCCTACTCTATCCTTTCTGAGATCTCTGCCAAAAGAAAGGTAAGCTTAATTGCTCCATCTTTCTCATTTAAGTCCCCACAGTTCCTTCAAATTCAGACCTTTGGTCAATCTCCCCTCAAGGATGCTTTTAAGATGGCTGTCTCTCTCTCCTCGGATGTTATTGAGATATTAGAAGAGCCAGATGCACAAGATTTGGAGATGATTAGAAAGGAGTCCCTTGAAAGATTGATAGTTATTCAAGCCTCATCTCCATCAGCCATTGATGCCATTTATGAGTTCTCTGATCTCATATCTGTGCTTCTTGGTGTGGTTGAATGTAGTGTCCATGATGAGAGGTTCTTTATTGAGACCATCTCTATAGACGAGGAGATGAAAACAAAGATACGGCAGGCGAGATAGATTATGCTCACAAGCAACAGATTTGCAAAAAAGATTAAAGCTTTTTCCTCTTTAAGCCGATATAATAGTCAACATATATCTATAACCCAAGTAAATCAGGTTTACAAAGAGACTGAGGTTGTAGGTTTAGGATGTTGTAAGTTGTAGGTTTGAGCCTTATCTCTTCTACTTCTTCAACCTACAACTTACAACCTACAACAAAAATCTTCGCTAGACCTGTTGCTTTTGGGTATAACTCATTTTTATCGTAAGCATTCAACCGTCAGCTATCAGCCGTTAATAAAGATACCTGAAAGCTTATAACTGACCACTGATAGCTGAACGATTATTTTATCTCAGTTCAATCTCAAAGACACTTTTGAGCTTTTCCACTGTTACATCCCGTATCTTTTCTACTTCATTCATTGCCAGAGTCCTTTGGTTGCTTTGATAGAGAATGGCATAAGTGTATGCAGAAAATCCAGGCTTAACTCCTTTTCCTTCATAGATGTCATAGAGCCTCACCTCTTCAGCCAATCCATTTGATGTATCTTTTATAACCTTTGCGATTGCCCCAGACTTTATTCCCTTCTTTACCAAAAGAGAGATGTCTATCTTAATCCCAGGATACCTTGAAGACTCTTTATATCTCTTCTCTTTGGATAAGACTAAGAGCTTTGAGGTGTCAAGTTCAAATAGGAGAGGAGGGGATGGAAGTTGAAAATGGTTGGTTATCGCATCATTACCAATGCCAGCAATTCCAATATCAGAAATCTGGACACAATGTTTCAGAAAGCCTTGTTCAGTTTGAATAAATTCTGGCTCAACTCCTACAATTTCAGCAAAGAGCCTTTTTATCACGCCAAAGGTATCAGCCAGCAGATAATCTCTTCCATCCCCTGCCCAGTTTTTCTCTATGCCTCCTGTCATAAGACTAGCCAAGCTCCATCTCTCATCTTTCTTTAAGAAGACCTTTCCTATCTCAAAAAGAGCCAAATTCTTATTGCCATAGCTTATATTAAACTGGGCGGTCTCCAAAAGATTTGGGAGGAGAGTCGGTGACATAAAAGACTTGTCGGTTGATAGAGGAGAAAGAAGCTTGACAACATCCTCCTGTGGAAAACCAAAAAGTCTCAGAATATCCTTGCTAACAAAGCTCACATTTATCACCTCAACAAGACCACAACCTCTCATTATCTCCCGTATCTTCTCAATAAACTGGTATTCCTTGTTAAAATGGGCAGTAACAGGAGATTCTGGCATTGTCTCTTGCACCTTATCATAGCCATAGAATCTGGCTATCTCTTCTATCAAGTCTATCTCCCTTTCAATCTCGCCCCTTGAAGACGGAATCTTTATCTTAAAGTTTTCTGATGCTTCAAAGCCAAGATATGAAAGCGTCTCTTTCATCTCTTCTGGTTCTATAGAGGTGCCTAATATTCTATTCACCCTGTCTGGTCGCAAAACCACTATCTTTTCTTTGATTGGGACAGGATAGCAATCGGCAATCTCACCTACATCAGCCTCCGGACAGAGACTTAAGATTAGATGCGTAGCATAATCTTGAGCAAAGACCAGTCCATCTCTGTCTACCATCCTTTCAAAGCGAAATGAGGATTCTGTTGTTATTCCAAGTCTTTTACTGGTCTTTCGTATCAATGTTGGATCAAAATATGCCACCTCAAGCAGAATATTCTTTGTCTCGGATGTTACTTTTGTCTCCTGGCCTCCAATCACACCACCAATAGCCACAGGTCTTTTTTCGTCTGCTATGACTAAAATATCCTCATCCAACCCATAGACCCTGCCATCAAGTGCCAAAATCTCCTCGCCTTTCCTTGCCTTTCTGACAATAATCTCTTTTCCTATCAGTTTATCATAATCAAAACTGTGCATAGGATGTCCAATATCCATAAGGATGTAGTTGGTTATATCAACAATGTTATTGATTGGCCTTATTCCAGCCAAGCGTAGCCTCTTCTTTATCTTTTCAGGAGATTCAGATACATTTATGGAAAAGATGAGCCTTCCTGTATATCTTGGGCAGGAAAGAGACTCCTCAATCGTTATCGTAGCTAAGCCAAGAGAGGTAGAAAATGGTGCCAACTTTGGCATCTTGAGGGGGATTTTTAACAAACAAGAAAGGTCCCTGGCAACACCCATTATGCTCAGAGCATCTCCTCTATTCACAGTAATATCAAGGTCTAAAACTGGCTCTTCTTCTATATCGGAAATCCCGGCAACCTCAATCCCTAACATAGTCAGAGCATCCCGTAGTTCAATAGAGGATAATGGGCAATCTATCCAATCAGAAAGCCAGAGCATAGGCAATTTCATATCTTAATTATCTCACAAAGCTCTCAGAATTTCAAGATATTTCTTGCTAAGCGAGCAAGAAATATATGGCTTATATCTGAATCACATCGCTACATTAAATTATTGACAACCTCAAACCCTTCTCTTTATAATCATTCCTAATGAAGATAGGAACAGTGAAACAAGTTATGGGTCCAGTTGTGGATGTAGAGTTTTCAGAGACCGAGGTTCCCCAAATCTACAATGCTTTAATAATTGAAAAGGGTGAGGAAAAAGTGACAATTGAATGTGCGGGGCACTTAGGAGATGATACAGTCAGGGCAATATCTATGGAGGGAACGGATGGATTGGTAAGGGGAATGAAGGTTACGGATACTGGTTCACCCATTAAAGTACCTGTTGGTTCTGAACTTCTTGGTAGAATGATCGGTGTCCTGGGAGGGCCTATAGATGAGGCAGGCCCTGTAAGCGCTGAAGATTACCATCCAATCCATAAAACACCACCAACCTTTGCCGAACAAGAGACTGTAAAAGAGATGTTTGAGACAGGCTTAAAGTCTGTTGACCTTCTGGCACCATTAGCTAAAGGTGGAAAGGTAGGGCTATTCGGAGGTGCAGGCGTTGGAAAGACAGTTCTTGTTATGGAGCTTATCAGAAATGTTGCTGAAGAACATGGTGGTGTTTCTGTTTTTGGCGGTGTAGGCGAAAGAACCCGCGAAGGAAATGACTTATACTTAGAAATGAAGGAGTCCGGGGTTTTGAAGAAGACAGCTCTTGTCTATGGTCAGATGCAGGAAGCACCTGGAGCAAGATTCAGGGTTGGCCTATCTGCTCTTACTGTGGCTGAATACTTTAGAGA
>JAGUXG010000075.1 GCA_020061965.1 bacterium | reverse complement strand
GACGAAATCCATTTGAGTTTCTTGTAAAGGCTATCACTTCTTACCGCTGTGGTAATCCTGCCTCCTCTCTAATCTGAGGGGGAGGTGAACTGTTACAAACATTATTTATTGCAAATTCAGTTTGTTTGGGTATAAAATGAAGATTAGTGAGATTAAGATAATGCCAGACGAGAAGATAAAAATGCAAAAAATTCCTGATAAGACTGGACATTTTGATAGGTTTGGGGGGAAGTTTGTCCCTGAGACTCTGATGGCTGCCTTAAGCGAGCTTGAGAGAAGCTATCTTTTTCAAAAGAAGGATAGGGGTTTTCAAACAGAGCTAAAATCTCTGCTTTCATCTTATGCAGGAAGACCAACGCCTTTATACTATGCAGAAAGGCTGACCAAAAGACTTGAAGGGGCAAAGATATACTTAAAAAGGGAAGACCTCTGTCATACAGGTGCCCATAAGATAAACAATACCCTTGGCCAGGTACTTTTAGCAAAGAAGATGGGTAAGCCACGGGTGATTGCTGAAACAGGCGCAGGTCAGCATGGAGTAGCCGCAGCTACAGCTTCAGCTATGATGGGTCTTTCCTGCGATGTCTATATGGGCACAGAAGATATAGAGAGGCAAAGGCTGAATGTCTTCAGGATGGAGTTGCTTGGCGCCAAAGTCATTCCTGTGGAATCTGGGAGCAAGACCTTAAAGGATGCCATCAATGAGGCTTTGAGGGACTGGGTTACTAATGTGGAAAATACCCATTATGTCATCGGATCTGTTGTCGGTCCACATCCATATCCAATGATGGTTAGAGACTTTCAGTCTGTTATCGGCAAAGAGGCAAAGATGCAAATGCGCAAGGCAGAAGGAAGGCTTCCAGATTACCTGATTGCCTGTGTTGGAGGTGGAAGCAATGCTATGGGGCTATTCTATCCATTTTATAATGAACTCAATGTCCAGTTCATAGGTGTAGAGGCAGGAGGGGAAGGAATAAGCACAGGAAAACACGCTGCCTCCCTTGTTGCTGGAGAAAAGGGTATCCTTCATGGTTCTCTTTCCTATATTCTTCAGGATAAAGACGGCCAGATAACCGAAACTCATTCAATCTCTGCAGGCCTTGATTATCCAGGGGTAGGTCCTGAACATAGCTTTTATAAGGATATGAAAAGGGCTGAATATGTGACCATTTTAGATAAAGAGGCATTAAAAGCCTTTCAACTCTTAGCAGAGACAGAGGGAATCATTTCAGCTTTAGAAAGTGCTCATGCCATAGCTTATGCAGTAAAATTAGCTCAAAAGATTTCTCGGGATAAGATTATTGTTGTTAACCTTTCTGGCAGAGGGGACAAGGATGTTGAGGCTGTGGCAAAGATACTTAAGAGAGTGAAAAGTTAAGACAATGAAGACGCTTGGTATTATTCCGGCAAGGGGTGGGTCAAAGAGGATTATGAAGAAGAATCTTGCTTTGCTTTCAGGGAAACCGCTCATCTTCTATACCATTAGCGAGGCAAAGAAGGCAAATTTAGAAAGGTTGGTTGTCTCAACAGAAGACCAGGAGATAGCTGATTTCTCTCGCCAAGAAGGGGTTGAGGTGATAATTAGACCTGAGGAACTGGCTAAGGATGAGACACCATCTATCTTGGTCTATCAACACGCCTTAAGATTTTTAGAAGAAGAAGGCTTCACACCTGATGTGGTTACCATACTCCAGCCAACCTCGCCCTTACGGAAAGCAAGCCATATCAACCAGAGCATTGAGATGCTGATGAAAGAGGGCTGCGATGCAGTAGTGAGTGTCTGCTTGGCAGAAAAAAACCCCTATTGGATGGTGCGATTGGAAGATAACAGGCTATCATTCCTATTCCCTGAAGGAAAGAGCTATGCAAGAAGCCAGGATCTGCCTCCTATCTATCTTCTGAATGGTGCGGTCTATACAGCCAAGACATCTATAATCAAGGCTGGAAAGATCTGGGACTGCTCCATAAGAGGGTTGGTGATGGAAGAAGAGGAGTCTTGCGATATAGACACAAAATTAGACTTGCTTTTGGCAGAATGTATTATGAGATAATATTATATCAGGAGGAAGAGAATGACAGGTTTGAAGGTTAAGGACGTGATGACTCGGGGTGTGATCACTGTTTTACAGGATGCATTGGTCTGTGAGGCTATGGAGATGTTAGTGGACAATGATGTGAGTGGTCTGGCAGTCACCTCTATTGATGGAGAATTAGTTGGTGTTCTCTCTGAGACTGATATGGCCAGGGTGGTAGACGGTGATATGGAGGGCAATTTAGAGGGGATAAAGGTGAAGGAGATAATGACATCTCCAGCTATAACGGTCTCCAGAGAGGACTCACTAAGAGAGGCTGTCAGGCTTATGTGCATATACAGTATCCATAGGTTGATAGTCCAACAAGAGGTGAAGGTTGGTGAGAAGACTAAGCTCTTTCCAGCAGGAATACTCTCTATCTCTGATGTGGTTAAGGCAATGGTAAAAAGGGCATGATATTTACTTCTCAGTCTTAAATAGGGTTGTCTGATAGCATATCTTGGCTGTCCGTGAGGGAGTGTGTGAAAGGTCAATAAGGTCAAACTCTAAGAAGAGTCTTGGAGCAAGATTCCATCTCATTCCAAGGCAAAGGGTAGCTTCTCTACCTTCCTCTCCTTTATCTAAAGGAATATCCCCTGTCTCAAGCAAAAATTTCATTCCAGAGCCAATATCTACCTCTGCTCCACAAAATAAGGATAAACCACCCTTTTTATAATCCTCAACATCAGCCAGAAGACCAAAATGAGAGCCTATCTTTGTATCTAAAAGGAGAATTGGCTTGCTGGCCACAAGGTATAAGCCTTTTATTCCCTTTATCCTTTTGCGAGGTTCTTCCTTCTCATCAAGCCATCTCTTTTTATATCCATAAGGGTCGTGGTAGCCTATAGCCAGACCTGGAAACCTTTTTGTCCCATCCGTTATTCTTATCCTTCCAGAAAGAACAAGGGGAAGGGATGTCTCCATCTTCTCATCGCCGATGGCATTCTGAAGGTCAAGAGGAATGCCAACTACTACTCTTTTCGCCAATCCAAACCTTGAGTCTATAACCAGTCCGCCCTCATCATAGATGCGAAAAAGAAGAGCCAAATCTCCTTTTTTCAGGGTATTAGTGGTAGGAATATTTATAAGCTCAAGTGCTTGACAGGATACAGAAAAGAGAAGGAGAAAGATAAACCACATTTACAAAACCTCCTTTACTGGAAAGGCAAGGGATGTTTGAGTATCAGCAATCTCATTGAACTGAATCACAAATTGAGCCGCTTCTCTCTCGTCATCTGCCTCAAATATCAAAAGGAGATCAGGCTTTCCAAAGAGAACAAGGGCCTCTTTTACCCTGATGGTCTCAGGAACCTTAGTATATTTTAGAAATACCTCTAAGGCTTCCAGAGTCTTTCCAGGAAGAGTGGTAAGTGTAGTTACAAAAAGCATTATCTGCTACCTTTTATTGATTCTAAGACCTTGATAAACTCTTCTAACCCTGTATCTGGAAGAACGATGGCGTTCTTTTTCCCTCCTGCTTTCTCAATGATTCGCAGGAACTTGCCTTTAGGGTTTTCTTTGTAGTCAAAGAAGAAGGTCTTTGATTCAACATCTAATCTTTTGCTTAAGATTTCATTATCCATATCATTCACCCTCCCCAGAAGTATATCTTTCTCTTTTGCTTCTGTCAAACTTTATTTATGGATCTGGATCATAAAATGTTCATAAGTTCATAATTTAAATCACCTATGCCAGATTCTTTGGCTAACTCAAAGAAAGAGTCTGCCTCAGAGAGAGCTACGGAGATACTCCTTTCTTCTCCCTTCTTCTTTTTATCCCAGTCTGAGCCTGGATATTCAGGGAGGCTTTTAGTCAGATCAAAACTTGCTTTGTCGCAAGCCAGAGCATCATCTGAGACAAGGATGCCAATATCAGGGATTACCGGAATATCTGCTTTTCCAAAACAATCACAGTGTTCGGTAATATCCAAACAGATATTGATAAATAAGGCTTTATTCTTGCCATAAGTAGAAAGGGTTGCCTTGAAGGCATCCAGTATTCCTGCCTGAACATCACTTGGCACCTTCTTCTCCCAGGGGACAGATATAGCCTCCTCCTCACATTCACTTATGCACTCCCCACACCCTATGCACGCCTTCTCATCATATTCAATCTTTTTATCTTTTACCTTTAATGCACCAACTGGACAGATCATTACACAGGCTTTGCAAAAGAGACACTTCTTCTCATTAAACCTGATCTTAGAACCAGAGTGCATCGCCAGCTTGCTCTCTTTCGTGACACAGCCCATACCTACATTCTTGATAGAGGCTGCAGGGATGACCAATGGATGGAAGGTAAAGTGGGAAAGAACAATCAAAAAGTCTGCCTCAAATATCAAGGATGCCACCTTTACTTTAGGAAGCCTGAGTGGATTCTGGAGAGTAACTTCATAGCCTGATGATCTTATCCCATCAGCAATAAGAACAGGGCAACCCATTGTCTCGCAAGTGAATCCATGAGAGGCTGCAGTGGAAAGTGCAGAGAATAGCGAGTCTCTTTTTCCTCTGTAAAGGGCTGTTGTATCTGTCACAAATGGCTCTCCACCCATCTTTGCTACTTCTTCTGCCACTTTTCTGACAAAGGTGGGTCTAATATACCTTGTATTTCCATACTCTCCAAAGTGGATCTTTATAGCTGCTGCCTCTCCTTTGGCAATTTGAGGGCAAGAAAGGGCTATCGCCCTTTCCAGTCCGTCTAAAAGTCCTTTCTCCCTCACCTTTGCTGGAACGAAGAACACCTTTTTCATTAACTTTATTCTACAAGCAGAGAGTTTTTGTGTCAAGTGTTTGTTGCAAACCTGCTGCTTTTCGTGGTATAATCAAAAATATGGAAGAGCTAATTCATTCTATGCTGTTAAAGTTAGGGGAAGATCCAGAGAGAGAGGGTTTGGTCAAGACACCAAAGAGGGTAGCTAGTGGCTTAAAATTTTTGACAGAGGGTTATAGCCAGGATCCATATAAAATATTGCAAGATGCGGTCTTTACTGAAGATTACGATGAAATGGTGCTCTTGCGGGATATTGATATTGTCAGCCTGTGCGAACATCATCTCCTTCCATTCTTTGGAAAGTGTCATGTGGCTTATATTCCTGACAAGAAGATAATAGGTTTGAGCAAATTAGCCAGGGTTGTTGATGTCTATAGCCGCAGGCTTCAGGTTCAGGAGAGGTTGACCGGACAGGTAGCCAATACCATTAACGAGATCTTGGCTCCCAAAGGTGTAGCCGTAGTTATTGAGGCTTTGCATCTCTGTATGGTCATAAGGGGAGTGAAGAAGCAGAATGCCAATTGTGTCACCTCGTCAATGCTTGGTCTTTTCCGAAGCAAAGAGTCAACCAGAATGGAGTTTCTGGAGCTTATAAGAAAGTGAAATCAGAAAATAGCTTTTAGCAATCAGCCAATAAAGATACCTGAAAGTTGAGAGCTTTTACTGGCATATTGCCATAGCCTCTGCTTTGCCGTCTGTATGTGAGATGGAGATGAGAATAGAGGATATCCCTTTTTCAGAAGCTATCTTTTTTGCCTTGCCGAGTAGCCTTACACGTGGTGGCCCAGAAGAATTTACTACCTCTATCTCGGAAAAGCAAATGCTCGGCCAGCCTATCCCAAGTGCCTTAAAGACTGCTTCTTTTGCCGCAAATCTTCCGGAGAGATGCTGGAATCTATAAGTCTTCTTCTGACAGTATAAAAGCTCTTTATCTGTCCAAATCTTTTGCAGAAACCTCTCACCCCACTTTTTGCAGGCTTCCTCTATCCTTGATATATCAACACTATCAATACCAATTCCCAGTATCATATTTTCAGAGATTATATCCAAAAGGTAACTATTTACCCAAGTGAAGGAATCCATTGCAAAAAAGGGGTCAAGGGTTCAAGGATTCAAGCGTTTGAAGAATTAACAAATCTTTCTTTCATCTCCCCCTCCACCCCTTGATTCCTTGAATCCTTTTTATACTCAAGAAACACGAAGTTTACCGAAAAAATATGTGATAAAAGGGAGGATAGGATTCAAGGGCTTAAGTGATGGATATTCTGTATGTGTTTAGGTGAAAAAGAGATGAATTTG
>JAGUXG010000232.1 GCA_020061965.1 bacterium | reverse complement strand
TGACCCTTTGACCCTTTGACACTATGACCCTTTGACACTATGACACTCCATCTCTTTTTCACCTAAAGACATACGATAAATTGAAGAAGTATCTTTTTCTTCAGATGGCTAAAGTATTGGCAATCTTCCTTATTCTCTTATCTTCCTGCACGCTCTTTGAGTGGACAATAAAAGAAGAGAAAGGAGGGGTCTGGCATACAGTCAATAAAGGAGAAACCCTATGGAGGATAGCCAGGACCTACAAGGTTGATATTGAGCTTATAGCCAAAGAGAATGGGATTGAAGACCCTACCAAGATAAGCGTGGGTCAGAAGATATTCATACCAGGGGCAAAGGAGGTATTAAAGGTAGAACCTTTTGTTGCAGAAAAGAGATTAGAGTTTATCTGGCCACTTTCAGGAAAGCTCACCTCATACTTTGGAAAGAGAATAAGTGAGTTTCACAAAGGAATAGATATTGCTGCAAATGAAGGGACAAAGATATTGGCTTCTGCAGAAGGGGTTGTTACTTATAGTGGGTTTTATGGAAATTACGGAAATCTAATCATCATTACCCATCAGCACGATTTTTCCACAGTCTATGCTCACAACAAGGAGAATCTGGTCAAGGTGGAGGATAGAGTAAAGCAAGGCGATGTGATAGCTCTGCTTGGAAATACAGGAAAGTCAACTGGCTCACACCTTCACTTTGAGATACGGTCTAAAGGTAGAGCAAAAGATCCCCTCGGCTATTTGGAGTAACATTGACTACGATTACTGTAAATATTTACCAATCTCAAGATACACCCGACGAGAGGCGCCAACGAACCTTTGCACCACATCTTTTGTTCTATTTCCCATCTTTAATGCCTCTTCTTCATTAGAAAATAACCAGATAACCTTCTTTGCCAGTTCCACATCATTCTTCACCTCTACTGCTGCCTTTGCTTTCTTCATTGCACAAGCTACATCCTTAAAATGAGAGGTATGAGTGCCAAAGAGAACGGGTTTTCCAAATAAGGTTGGCTCAAGAAGGTTGTGACCACCATAGTCTGCCAATGTTCCTCCAACAAAGGAGATGGATGAAGATTTGTAGGCTGACCTGAGTTCACCTATTGTGTCCAAAAGTAGGATAGAGCCTGACTGAATTTCTCCCAATTTTCCTGTTCGCATGACAAAAGGTATCTTTGCTTCTATCAGCCTTTCAGAGATTGCCTTTACCCTTTCAAGGTGCCTTGGGGCAATAATACCAATCGCTTCAGGAATCTTTTGTCGTATCAAAAAGAAGGCAGAGACTATAGCATCTTCCTCCATCTCTCTGATACTTCCAAAGGTTACCACCTTAGGTGTGGCAAACTCAATATTAAGAGGAGGAACATCTGTTGCTAACCAATCAAACTTTGTATTTCCAAGAACCTTCACCCTATCAGGAGGAGCACCCAAGCTCTTTATTCTCGCAGCATCCTCCTCTGACTGCATAAGAAAGAGAGAGAAAGAGGAGAAAACCTCTCTTGTCAAAGAGGAGAGTATCTGATACCTCCTTAAGCTCTTTTCTGTTATCCTTCCGTTTATCAGGATGACTGGACAACCCATCTTTTTGGCAGATTTTATTAAGTTTGGCCAGAGCTCTGTCTCAGAGATGATGAGCATCCTCGGCGAGAGTCTTCTAATGGTTCTTCTCATCAGGAAGCCAAAATCTAATGGAAGGTAGAAGACCTTTTCTTTCATTCCCTTTGCTGTTTGATAACCTGTCTTGGTCATGCAGGAGATGACGAAGGATAGACCTTCCCTTCTTGCCTCATCAAGGAACGGTTTGACTCCTACCATTTCTCCCATAGAGGCGATATGTAGCCAGACATCAGGCTTTACCTTTGGAATAGAAAGGCCAAATCTCTGCAGGCTGAAGTTTTTGAGTAAAAATGGAATGATTGAAAAGAGAAGTAGGAGGTTATAAAGATAGTTTAACATTTACCAGCTTCCTGAGGTGACTCCTCCTCCAGATAGACCTCTACTAAATCCACAGCCAAAGCCTCCACCTCCACTAAAGCTACTACCAAACCCACAAAAGCCACTGGAGTATCTCCTTCTCCTGAAACCCCGAACATTTGAGTAATGACAAGAAGAATGGCAGAGAGTAAGGCTAACATAAAGGAGATAGAGTTTGATTTATCTTTTGGAGGCATTACTGCTCGGTTACCACCAATCTTTACATCATACTCTTTAGCCATACCAGTAACAATAACTGAGGCTCTATAGAGTATTCTCTGACTATACTCACCCCTCTTAAAGTAAGGAATTATTCTCTCCTCTATGATCATTTTGCAGGTAGCATCAGGTAGAATTTCCTCTATCACATAACCTATCTCAATTCTAACCTTTCGGTAATCTGATGCAATCAAAAGCAGAACGCCATTATCCTTGCTTTTCTGGTCAATTCTCCATTTCTCAAATAACCTGACTGCATAGCCTTCAATCGTCTCAGGTTGTGTTGTCTCGACTGTAACCACGGCTAATTTAGCTGTTGTCTTTCTCTCAAGCTCTTCTGCTATGCCAATAATAACAGACTCTTACCTGCTTATCGCCATTCTTCCTATCTTGCTCACAGATTTGCCATTTTGGCTGGCTGTTATCTGGAAGAAGTAGAGGCCATTGGATAGCTTTTGATTGGATGTGTTTAGGCAGGAGAATTTGGAGCTATAGATACAGACTTGAGCCTTTTCATCAATATCCTTCTTTGAGATGAGTTCTGTCTCCCGGACGACC
>JAGUXG010000067.1 GCA_020061965.1 bacterium | reverse complement strand
TTTTTGTCGAAAGGCATCCCCTGAAATAGTAGCTTGTAGTAATTTTGAGACTAAAAAGAGCCTTTTGGTCACCCTATAAGCTGTCCATTCTGCACTCATTCTCTATCGGCATCTTATCACTTTTCCTTCAGAGGTCTGTAAATTTGCCAAAGTTGAGGTAGTAATTAGATATATCATTTTGAAATAGTAGCATCATGTCAAAAATACACCTTGACAGAATATAGGTTAAAAACTATAATATACACTTCTTATGAAAATAACCATTAAACAATTGTTGGAAGCAGGGATTCATTTTGGACACCAGAGGAGCAAATGGAATCCAAAGATGGCTAAGTTTATCTATAGCCTCAGAAACGATATCTATATTATTGACCTCCAGAAAGCACTTAAGGCATTGAATGAAGCGATAGAATTTTTACAAAAATTATCTTCCTCTGATGGGAAGGTGCTCTTTGTCGGGACAAAGCGTCAGGCACAACAAGTGGTTACTGAAGAAGCAGAAAGGTGCGGGGCTTTTTATATAGCCCAGAGGTGGCTTGGTGGAACGCTCACTAATTTTGAGACCATAAGAAAGACCCTGATGAGGCTTGAGGAGTTAGAAGATAGAGAAAAGATTGGAGAGTTTGAGGCTTTGACCAAGAAAGAGGCGGCATTACTACGAAAGGAGAAAGATAAACTTACCAGACTTTTTGGAGGAATAAAAGGGATAAAAGGACTTCCTTCTGCTCTTTTCATCGTTGATATAATGAAGGAGAGGATAGCTGTTGCTGAGGCAAGAAAGTTGGGCATACCAATAGTAGCTATTGTTGATACCAATACTAACCCAGACCTTGTTGATTATCCAATTCCTGGAAATGATGATGCCATTCGTTCAATAAAGTTAATCACATCTTGTGCATCAGAGGCGATTATAGAAGGAAGAATGGAAGGTCGTGAAGAGAAGATAGAGACTGAAGGGGCAGGAGAAGTAGAGTCTGAAGAAGAAATTAAAGAAGTAGAACCTAAGCCTGAAATCCCAGAGATAGAAGAAGAGGAAGAAAAAGATGAATATTGATGCTACTGCTGTAAAATCCTTGAGAGAGAAGACTGGTGTGGGAATGATGGAGTGCAAGAAAGCACTTTTAGAGGCAAGTGGTGATATAGAGAAGGCTATCACAATCTTACGAACGCAAGGAATGGCTAAAGCTATGAAGCTCTCAGTGAGGGCAGCCAAAGAAGGAAAGATATTCTCATATATTCATCATAGTGGAAAGATTGGTGTTCTTCTTGAGCTGGGGTGCGAAACAAGTTTTTCTGCAAAGACCCCTGAGTTTGATGAGCTTGGAAAAGAGCTTTGCCTTCAGATTACAGCCTCCTCCCCTATTTGCATAAGAAGAACAGAGATGCCAGAAGATAAAATTTTAAAGGAGAGAGATATTTACAAAAAACAACTTGAGGGAACAAATAAACCTCAGCAAATTATAGAAAAGATAATAGATGGAAAGATGGAGAAATTCTATCAGGAAATCTGCCTTTTAGACCAACCATATATCCGCGACCCAAAGATTACCATAGAAAAGCTGATAGCAGAAAAGATAGGAAAGATAAAAGAGAATATTACGCCCATTCGCTTTGTCGTCTTCAGGCAAGGAGAATGAATTGCTCAAAAAACCCCTTTTCTAAGCCTGTTTAATATCTCTAAAGAAGACCCAGAGTCTATTGATATCCTTGCCATTTCTATCCCTTCTTTGATTGTAGTAACCCTTCTGGCAGCATATAGAGCCAGACCTGCATTTAACAGGACAGCATCCCTTTTGGCACCCTTTTCTTCTCCCATGAGTATCCTCTCAGCTATCCCTGCATTTTGTGAGGCTTCTCCTCCTTTTATATCAGAAAGGAGAGCCCTTTTTAACCCAAAATCTTCAGGTGTTATAGTATAAGTCTTGATTTCACCCCTGTCTAATTCAGCTACAGTAGTCTCGGAGAAGATAGATGCCTCGTCTAAGCCATCTGCTCCATGAACAATTAAACAAGATATAGAGCCAAGCATCTTCAGGACATTCGCCAATCTGAGACAGAGCTTTTCATCATATACACCAAGCAACTGATACTTTGCGCCTGCTGGGTTTGTCAAGGGTCCAAGGATATTGAAGATTGTCCTAATTCCAATCTCCTTCCTTGGACCGATGGCATGCTTCATTGCTGGATGAACTAGTGGAGCAAAAAGAAAGACAAAGCCTATCTTGGAGATGCACTTTTCCATCTGCTCGACTGTCAGATCCAATTTAAGACCAAGTGCTTCTAAAAGGTCTGCACTCCCACACTTAGATGAGACAGACCTATTTCCATGTTTGGCTACAGGAACACCTGCACCTGCCACAACAAAGGCAGAGACTGTGGAGATATTGAAGGTGTACAATCTATCTCCTCCTGTGCCACAGGTATCTATCACATCTTCTCCTGCCTCAACCTTTATAGCCTTCTCCCTCATGGCCAGGGCAGAGCCTGCAATCTCCTCGTCTGTCTCTCCTTTCATCCGCAAAGCTGTAATATAAGCAGAAATTTGGGCTGTGGTGCATTCGCCAGCCATTATCTCGGCTAAGGCA
>JAGUXG010000118.1 GCA_020061965.1 bacterium | reverse complement strand
GTTACAAATTCTCCGATTCGAAAAATAAACGATCAAATCTTCACTATTTCCGATTTTGGATTAATGCTATACCCAAATAAATCAGCCTTTAGCAAAAATTTACTCTTTGTCTTAGAAGAATAGTAAAAGATTTTATCACGAAATCCTGAAAGGACGAAAGCACGAAACATATATAAGAATTTATAGCTTTTCGTGTTTTCGTGATTAGAATTATTGGTATTTTTTTGTAAACAAGTTTAATTGGGTATATTATTCATACCTTAATGCATCAATAGGGTCAAGCCGTGAGGCACGGATTGCTGGGTATAAGCCAGAGAGAATGCCAACCAGACAAGAGACAAAAATAGCAAGAGCTACAAATTCTCTGCTTAAGAGGCTTGGGTGTTTACTTATCGTCTCTATCGCTAATGTAGCACTTATTCCGATCAATATGCCGATTGCTCCTCCAATTATGGATAAAACAGATGCCTCTGTCAGGAACTGAAAGAGAATATCTTTATCCCTTGCCCCCAAGGATTTTCTTATTCCAATCTCACGGGTTCTCTCTGCCACAGATGAGACCATAACATTCATAATCCCAATTCCTCCAACAAGAAGGGATACTACTGCAGCTATCACACCAATCCAAGCCACTGTCCCTAAGATTTGGTTTGTAACATCAATATGCTGTTGCATTGTTTCAGATTCATAACAAAATTTCCCTTTATACCTTTTCTCCAAAAACCCTTTAATCTCTTCTGCTGCTTCTTCGCCTTGATCCTGTAATATTGCCTCGGCAACAATATCGTCAACCCCTTTTGTATTTAATGCCCTTTGAAAGATAGTTATAGGAACGAACATCTTGTTTTCCTCCATAGGCATTCCAGAAATCTTAGAGGATAATGGCGTATCTTCTACTTTAAGCACACCAACAATGGTATATCTTGTTTTCTTTGGAAGCCTTCTTCCAATATGTAAGATTTCTTTGCCAATAGGGTCTTTCTCTTTTGGAAAAAGCTTTTTTGCAATATCCCTTCCAACAACACAGACCCTACGGTTATTCTTTAGGTCTTCTTCAGTTAAAAACCTTCCTATCTCTGGCAATTCATTTCTTATTCTACTTATAGCAGGTGTGGTGGCTATAAGGCGCACCTGGGCAAATCTTGTTCTATGCCTTACCCAAGAACCCCAATCCCAACAAATAGGGGCAACTGAAGTAACCTTTGGACAATTTGCGGGTATTGCCAAAATATCCCCATTTGTGATAGGGTCTCCTTTTCTTTCCTTTCTCTTTATCGGGTTATCCTCCTTATAAGATGAAAAAACATATAAAGACCTTAACCCAAACATCTCAAGCTCCTTCATAATTGCATTCTTTCCACTCATACCAACAGAGCCAACTAAAATTACAGATGCAACACCAATGATTATCCCAAGTATAGAAAGGCTTGTTCTTAACCTGTGGCTAGCCATAGATAGAAATGCAGTTTTAAGGTTTGGTATAATCACTCTATTCTCCCATCCCTTAAAGTAAGGATTTTATCAGCAAATTGAGCATTTTCTTGATTATGAGTAACCAAGATGATTGTCTTTCCCTCCTCTTTAAGCTTGCAAAATATCTCCATAATTTCCTTTCCTGTTACACTATCCAAATTTCCTGTTGGCTCATCTGCCAAAATGAGCTTTGGATTCAAAACCAAGGCGCGGGCTATAGATACCCTCTGTTGCTCTCCCCCTGAAAGCTGGGATGGAAGATGTCTCTTTCTAAAAGCAAGACCAACCCTTTCAAGCATTTGACCTGCCTGTTCTCTTCTCTCCTTCCCTTGTATTCCCCTATAAAGAAGGGGAAGCTCTACATTAGATAAAACAGAAAACCTTGGCAGGAGATTGAATGTCTGAAAAACAAAGCCTATCTTTCGGTTTCTAGTATAGGCTAAATCATCCTTGGATAGCTTACCTACATCTCTTCCCTCCAGAAAATAGACCCCTGAGCTTAAAGTAGTAAGACAACCAATAATATGCATCAGGGTTGATTTTCCCGAGCCTGATGGTCCCATTATTGCACAGAACTCACCCTCATTGCATGCGAAAGATAGGTCTTTTAAAGCCTCCACCCTATTTCCACCCATCTGATAGACCTTACTGATATTGGAAAGCTCTATAATCATTTTAAAACCCTCTCTCCTTCCTTAACAGGTGATACAATTACCTCATCTTTTTCTTTTAGGTTTAAAACCTCTATTTTATCAAGGGTGCTCACCCCTGTTTCTATTTCCTTCTTGTAAGTCAGGCTATTCTTGATGACAAAAACAAATCTCCCTTTCTCATCCCCTCTTATAGCCTTTAATGGAAGAAAGAGGCCATCTTTATATCCTGTAATAATCTTTACATCCACACTCATGCCAATTTTAAGAAAGGGATTCTTCTTGAAATATCCAATAGTCACCTCAAGGACAGTTATAGGTGGCATCTCTTTAACCTGTGGACTAATCTTTATCACCTCGGCCTCAAATTCTTTATCAGGAATTGCTTCATGGGTAATTATTGCTTTTTGGTTTAAAACTACAGAGACTGCATCCATCTCATCAACATCAGCCTTTACCTCATAACGAGAAATAGAGGCAATTACAAAGAGCTCCTTACCATTTTCAACTACCTGGCCATCCTCTACCTTTCTCTCTATCACCACACCATCGATTTGAGAAACACATCTTAAGTCTTCTAATCTTATCTTGGCAAATTTTACCATTTCATCTGCCCCATCCCTTTCAATAATAGTCTTCTCATGCCTTATTCTGTCTTCTCTTAATTTAAGCCCTGAGGTAGCAGAGGCAGAGTATAATATCTCTGTTACCTTAAGATTATCCCAAGCCTCTTTTAGTTCTAGCTCTGCCATTTTGAGCTTGTTTTCTGCCTGAATAATTTGGCTTTCGGCTTCCTCTCTATTAAAGATAAGAAGTGTCTGATTTGGCTTTATAATATCTCCTTCCTCAACTAATACCTTTTTGATTCTTCCTCCTTGCTTTGCCATGATGATTGTTTTTAAAGAAGGCTCTACCTTACCTGTAGCTAAAATGGCAGTTTCAATTCTCTCCCTTTTAACCCTGGCTACTTCTACCTTTTTCGGCTTTGAGTGAAATTTCTTGCTTAATCCAAGATAGACTATGCCTCCAAGAGCAAGAAGTATTATCAAAACCAGTATCTTTTTCACTTTGGCACACCAGTTAACCTTATAAATTCTGCCTGAGCGATTCTTTCATCTATCCTTGCGCTAATCTCCTTATATCTTGCCTCTTTTAGCTTAAGTTGTGAAGAAAGAAGTTCATTAAAGGTAATCTTTCCCAATTCGTATTCCAATTGGCTAATCTTTAAGTTTTTTTCTGCAAAGGATACATCGCAATAGCTAATTTTTTCTTTGGCTTTTTCTAAAGCACAGTATGCCTTCTTTATCTCATAAATAATATCTTCCTCCTTCTTTTTGAGAATATTTTTGGCTATTGTCAACCCCTTTTCCTTTTCAGATATATCCTCTTTTATGGTTCTATCATAGAAGGGCCAGGAGAGGATAAGACCGATATCCCAAGAAGATGGTTCTATATCTTTTAATGACTCCAAGTAATCCCTGTTGCTTCCATCAAAATTGTATCTTGCAGAAAGATTAACCTTGGGATATAGCATACTCCTTGCCACCTTTAGAGCACTATTTTTGGCTTCAATATCCATTAAGGACTTTTTAATATCTAATCGTAATTTCAAACCTTCTTTCATAGCTTCTTCCAACCCTATTTTTAATGGTTCTCTCTCTGGCTCATCAATAGGAATAATTGTTCTATCATTTATATTCAAAAGAAAGGCTAAATCAATTTCTTTTTCTTTTGCCTCCTCCTTGGAGACTGCAAGGTTATATTTGCTATTTTTAAGTTCAGCCTCAGCCTTTTCAACCTCAATAGGTGCGATACTCTCAACCTTTAACCTCTCTTGGACTATCGTAAGAATCCCCTGGCTATATTCTACCATTTCTTCTTCCAGTTTTACTAAAAGATGTGCCTTTACAAGCTCCCAATAAGCTCTGCTAACCTTTGCTGTTAATTCTTGTTTTGCTAATTCTTTTTCAATTATAGCAATCTCCCTTTGATAATATGCCTCTTTTATTTGAGAGGAAATCTCACCAGCTGTGTATATTTCTTTATTGAGCGAAAGAGAAAGGTTATTATTCCACTCATCCTCAGATGGCGGTTCAACGGTATATTGACTGCCAGCCAATTCAAAGCTCCAGGGTTCATTCTTTTTAATTGTCTCTTTATATCCTGTGTTTACAGAAAGATTCAACTTAGGATACCTCCTTGCCTTTCTTTTTCTTAAACTATTCTCTGCCAGACCTATCTTATGGTCGGAAATAACGATATCTATGTTGTTGACAAGAGCAATCCTTATAGCCTCCTGTAAAGATAACTTCATCTCTTTCTGGGCAAAGGAGAATGAAGATAGACACAAAAAGATCACTACCAGCTTTTTCATATCATATAAAAATTTTGCTTTGAAAATTTTTATTAATAATGTCCAATAACCCCTCTCTTTCGAGCCTCTTTGTAGCACCACTTAAAGACTACAACCCCCAACAAAAGATAAATAGAAGAGTTTATTGTCAACCTTAGCATATCTCCATTTTCTATCACATAAAGAAGGCTTTTCTCTTCCAAAATGATCATTCGTAAAATCTTTAAGCCATCAGTCAATGGAAGGGTATGAGCTATGCATTGGATTATATTGGGAAAACCATCTAAAGGGACTATGGCTCCTGTAAAGAGAAGAAAGATCATATTAAGAATACCCATAATAGGACCCAATTGCTTAAAGATTATGACCAGCCCTGCCAGGATAAAACCGAATCCATAGAGTCCAGCAATCACAAACAGGAAAATGATTATTGTGGAAAAAAAGGGGATATGGAGAAAGACACCTGTTGTGAGGGAGATTATGGAAAGAAAGATAATAATCCAAATGGTGTTTATCAGAAGATCAGCCAAAGCTCTGGCAGAAAGAAAATGGATAGGGTTTATGACACTGATAAGTATCTCTTCTAATGTGCCTGTCTGCGATTCACTCATAATCTCTCCTGGCATATCACTCACCGCGACCATAGCGTACTGCCATATTAGAAAGCCTATTATCAAAAAACCTGGAGAATATGAAGGGTTGTCAAATATTTTAAGCCCCTGAAACCCATAGAAGACACCCATAAAGGTGATATAAGAGGCAATTATGCCTGTTATCAATTGGAATGGATAGCGAGAAAGAAGGATAAAAGACCTTTTAAGTTCAGCCTTAAAGAGAAGGAGGAATCTCATTGGTGGCCTCCAAAAATACCCTCTCCAATTCTTTGTTTAAATCCCTGGTTTTCTCTAAAATGGCCAGCCTCCCTTGATTAATGATGGCTACCCTATCTGAAATATCCTGGGCTATCTCCATCTGGTGAGTGGAGAGAAAGATGGTTTTTCTTTTGTCTCTGGAAAGGGTTTTCAACCTCTCTTTTATTAGAATAGTTGTATGAACATCCAATCCTGTTGTTGGTTCATCAAGAAGCAAAACCTCTGGTTCACCAATTAGAGAAATGGCAATAACTAGCTTCTGCTGCATCCCTCTTGAAAGGTCTTTTGTTAAGGTGTTCCTTTTGTCGGAAAGGGAAAAGAAAGAAAGGAGATAACATATCCTATCTTTTAGAATCTTTCCAGAAACACCCTTCAGGTTGCCGAAGTATTCTAAATTCTCTCTGGTCGTAAGTCGCCAATGGATATTACGACTGCCTTCCAAAACAACCCCAATCCCCTTTAATGCCTTGTCTGTCCTTTTGAAAACATCATATCCATTAATGGTTATACTTCCTTTATCTGGAAGAAGCAAGCCACAGATCATCTTGATAACCGTTGTCTTACCTGCACCATTTGGTCCAAGAAAAGCCAGAATCTCACCTTTTTCAAGATCAAGGCTCAGATCATCCACTGCCCTGACTTTTACAATTCCTTTCCAATCTTTATACTCCTTTGTCAATTCCTTTATTTTGATCATCTTTCTTTCGCCATAACCAGAATTTCTTTAAACCTTCTTTGCTCGCCTTTTCCTTAGCCTCCAAATACTCTTTTTGAGAAAAGCTATACATATACATATCATAATACCTTCCATCCTTAAAAATATACTCCTTTAAGATTCCTTCCTTATTTCCGCCACCTTTCTCTATCAGCCTAATAGGCCTTTCGTTATATTCCACAACAGTTCCATATAACTTATGCATATTTAATGTATTGAAGGCATAATCAAGAAATGTAGCATAAACATCAAGTCCATAGAGTTTATTCCAACAATCTTTTTCACCAATTACAACCCCGAACTCTCCAATTCTATCCTTCCATCTGATATTGTAAAAAGACAGATAACCAATTGGCCTCTCTTTTATCTGGATAATAAAAAGAAGGCTTTCTGGAAAAGGCTGGCTAAGTTTTCTTTCAAGATCTTCTTGTGGAATAAATCTCCCTCCACTCAAATAAGATACCTCTTCATCTGTCTGCCATTTCAAGAATCTTGGTATATCTGCTCTAACTGCTCGCCGCAAGATCAAAGTTTCTCCTTTAATCATTTTTAAGCCTTCTACTCCTTTGTCAATCCCCTAAGTTTGGTATTGGTCTTACGCCATAACCAAGATATTCTTATTCCCTTCTGACTTTCTTTTTTACCTTCAAGGTAATCCCTTTGAAGAAAACCGTACATATATACATCATAATATCTTCCATCTTTAAAAATATGTTCTTTTAAGATTCCCTCCTTCTTTCCCCCACCTTTCTCTATTAACCTAATATGTCTTTGATTATTTTCAGGAACAATCCCATATATCTTATTCATATTTAAGGTATTGAAGGCATAATCAAGAAAGATTACATAAACATTTGCACCGTAGAGTTTATTCCAATAATCCTTTTCACCAACTATAATCCCAAACTGTCCACTCCGATCCTTCCATCTGATATTGGAAAGAGCTAAATAACCAATTGCCGTATCTTTTATCTGGATAATAAAAATAAGACGATTTGGAAATGGTTGACTAAGTTCTCTTTCAAGATCTTCCTGCAGGCTGAGCCTCGGGACACCTGTTAAATAAACCATCTCTTCATTTGCTTGCCACTTCAATGCTTTTGGTATATCTGCTTTAACTGCTCGCCGTAAGATCAAATTCCCTTTTCTAATCATTTTCTTTGTCAAGCCTTTTGGCTAATCCTTCATAGTATTCTCTGGCAAAGATATTATAGATATATCTGTCCCAAAACCTACCTTCTCTAAAAAAGTCCTCTGGCATTATACCAACCTGTTTTATGCCCATTTCCTTCAGTGCCTCAATCTTTTCCTTTTCAAACTCATACACCAGTTCATACATTTTATGTAGATTAAATAGGCTAAAGAAATAACGAAAAATGGTTATATAAACATCTATATACCACCCCTTCTTTTTAAATTCTTCTTCACAGATTGATATTTTAATCTCTGCATTACCATCCTTTTCTTGAATATTACCAATACCACAATATCCTATTGGCTCCTCCTTTTTTGTTTTAATGATAAATAAATCTCCACCTTGGCTCATCAAGCTGAACAACCTTTCTGTTTCTTCTCCTGAAATATAAGCTGAAGGATACGGATAATAATTTATTTCTTCTTTTTCAAGCCATTCAAAATACCTTTTTATATCATCTGGCTCTATCAATCTGTAGATACACACCCCTTTACCTTCAACCATCTTTTTCCTCCACCTCAATCAAACCGTGTTTTTTCAATTCCTTTAAGAATTCTATTATATCGCCTTCTTTCCCTTTGATATCTTCTATTGTTTCAGCAATCACTTCTCTTATTCTTATCCTCTTTTCAATCGCACTGTATATTTTTGCTCCTGTAGGATTGAGAGTATAAATGAAAGGGGAATCAGCCGTAAGTATGAGATTATTTCTATCAATATTCCTTAAAAAGACCTGCCGCTTTTGGGTAATATATGAATTCTTATCAATCTTTTTATCTTCTCTATATTTTTTTGCTCCTTGCAAAAAAATATCTTGAATCTTCCTTATCTTTACAAAACCTGCACTTATCTTCACTGTAACCCTTAAGACCAAATTAAATATTTTATTCCCATTCTTTGAGGAACAAAATGCTATCATTTTATTAAGAAGATTCCACCACTCACTATCTACAAAAACCCATCCTCCATCTTTCTTGATGGCTACTATTTTGGCAAAGATTTTCTGGCTGAAAGAGTCTGCTTTTTTATTCGCATCTCCTTTAGTGAGAACTTTATCTTTGCCATTCTCTCTATATAGAGAGATAACTCGATGGACAACCATTTCATCATTAATTTGACAAAGAACAATATCTCCCTCTGAGATTTTCTCTAAATTTACTGGTATTGCTACAGCCCTATCTCCCTCTTCCATCAGAGGAGACATACTATTACCCCTCACCTTAAGAATAATAGGTGAATTTTTTTTCAAGGAGGCTTCTAATCTTCTTATACCCATTTCAAAACAGGAATAGGAAAAAGCTTCTTTTTATAAGCTTCTTTCTCGTTGAGGGTATCTTCGAAAATCTCTTTCCTTTTCTCATAAGCCTTCCAGATATACAACTCTAATATCTTTGAGACAGAATCACGACACATATCCTCGTCTATCTCCCAGATAGAACCTTTTCTACAATAACCCCTATATGGACAGCCACCACCACATATCGAAATAAGATTGCAATTATAGCATTGAGGCGTATTGAAAGGTGAGCGTCTTGCCCATTCTTTCCAAATTGGTTCATTCCTAAAATCAATATCTTCTTTCAAGGGGATGAAATATCTTTTTGAGCCAGAAAAAACATGACAGGGACCAATATGCCTATCGGGTAAAAGAACGATCTGACCACCACAGCCAGCGCAATCATTGAAATAGTAATTTTTTTCAATAAATGAGGGCCATCTCCGCGCTATCCTATCCTCATAACTATCCTTCTCTTCTAAATAATGAGAGACATTGATTATCTTATCTATAGCCAGTTTTGCCTCCACAAAAGCTGGATTTTTGGCTACCTCAATCTCATTCAGAATATTATAGTTCACGGACTTCACTCCAAGTTCTTCCACAAGAAATCTGGTATTCTCCTCAAGTTCATTAAGGTTGTGTGTTCCAATAGTAAAAGAGATACCGGGATTCAATGAATGTTTTTGAAGAATCTTCAAGCCCCTTACTGCATCTTTAAATGTCCCCTTTCCATCAGGATACTGTCTCATCTTATCATTATCTGCCTCTCGACCATCTAAAGAGATACCAACACCCACATTAAAATCTTTGAAAAACTTGATCATATCATCCTCAATCAACGAACCATTTGTGAGTAGACTGATATCTACTCCTCTCTTACCAAAGGCAAATAATATTTCTTCTTTTCGTAGATACTCTACACCAAATTTTACCAGATCAGGATACAAAAGTGGTTCTCCGCCATAAAATATTATCCATTTCTTTATATCCCTTGTCTTGCTTACATTATTTATAAAAAGGTCTATCCCTTTTTTCATTGTTTCTTTACTCATCTTCTCCATTCTGCGATGATGATCTTTTCTTAAATCTCCCTGGATTATATCGCAATATTTACAAGAGAAATTACAGGCAAGGGTTGGAAGGATATACATCCCATCTATCCTTGGTTCAAAAACTGATTCTTCTTGAATCTCTTTTAGAAAGATGCTTTCATCAAATTCTTCTTTTAAAAGAAACCCTCCCTTAGAAAGTTGTCTGATAATCTCTATGGTATCAGACAGATGCTCCAAAAATATCTTTTGATCCTTTCTGTCCAGGCTATTTTGATATTCATAAAGAACATTCTTAATTCTCTTTGAGTTCTTAAAGAGCTCAAAAATGGTATAACCCTCCTTGTTTAAAAAAATCATTTTCATCGAATATGAATGATAAAGGGCATGAATATCCTGCCTTTCTGAATGAAAGAACATTTTTGTCTGTCGCAAAACTGCATCTTCTATCGTTTCCAATTCTTCGACCATTATTTGTTCCATTTTTTCCTCCCTCTTAATTTTTAGAGGGAGAAAGGGCTATTTTGTAGATAAACCCTTTCTCCCAACATCTTTTTCCTCCTTACCTTACCTCCAAAATTTCCATGGTAATATGTGTATTGAACCTGAAGTACACTTCCGACACGTACAGTTACAATCTTTACAACTACAATCCTTGCAGTCAGAGGCGTTTGCCTCCATCTCATCCACTTCAGTCGCCACTATTCTTGGTGGCACATACTCTCTCTTTTCCTTACCCATTTTTCTCACCTCCTGTTGATAGAATTATATGAACCTCTCCTTGTTGGAGAGGATGATTTAGTTCTATCGCCTGAGCCAAAAGAAAATTATACTTATCAAGATAGCACCAACCACAAGACCGATTATGATTCTCCTTGCAGATCCTTTTATTTCTTCAGTTGAACTGACAAACTGGTGTGGTTACAGTGAATACCAATATTAGTGTTGATGTAGCCTCTATCTTTTTCATATCCAAGCCAGCTAAATAAGCCTTAAATTGGGCTTCAAATTCTTCCTGGGAAAAACCATAAACCTTCTGAAATGCCTCAGGGAAAGGCTTACCTTTACCAACCATTTTGAGTACCTTCTTTACTTTATCAAACCCATATTGGTTGATAATAAAAGAGACAGCCACAGCAGATTGATTGTAATTGAGCCCAGGCAAAGATCCTGTTTGAAAAAAATGATTCCATTGATCTTGACTATAATTGAGCCCAGATGAAGGGGTAGCCTCAAAGAAACGCATCCATTGATCATCTGTCATCATTTCTTTAAAAGGAATTAAGTTGTTATCTCTATAAGCAGAGATTACATTTTTTAACCATTCTTTCTCTTTGGAAGACGCTGATCCTGTATCTTTTACTGCCAATGCCTTCAATCCTGTATATTCTGCCACGCCTTCGTTAAACCACATACTTTTCTTCAGGAAGTCTAAATCGGCAATCTGCCGCATGATCCGATGACTATATTCATGGGCAACAAGATCTATCCCTCCATTAGGAGGAATCCAGGCTATATAGTCCCAGTTCATCTGTGGGATTAGACGATATTTTGTTATTGCCGAATTTCCATGCCCCCAATTATTGATCAGGTCATCATTCATATCCTTACCAGAATTATAAAGATAAAATCTGGGCTTCTTTTTGGGATAACCCAAATCTTTTCCCACTACTTTATAGGCTATCTCAAAGTCTCTTCCAACCTCACAGGCTCTATCCTTGCTTACACCGTCTTGATAGAAAATAGTAGCATGTTCTGTATAGAAAGCAGTAAACCCCTTTTCTTTAGCAACAAGATTTGAGGCAAGAAATAAAAATGCCAGAAAGATTGTTAATCTGCAGATTTTATTCATTGATATATTTATATTCGACCAAGAAATTTATAAGGCTCTAAAAATATAGACTGGGTGCGACCCACTTGTTTTTTGGCTATCCTTTGTAAAAACCGAAAAGAATCTACTGTATCAGTCACTTCCCAATCAAGATCTGTAGTATCATTAGTCTGCTTAATGATCAATCCATATTTACCTGGATTCTGATACATATGTGAATCCTTAGTAAGTATATATGTTGCAAATCTCGCAGAATCAATGTACTTACAGTTCTTCTTAAGAAAATCTGCTGTTTTTTTAGCATCTTCCCATGTCTCTTGAGGAAAATTTGCAATCCAAAAGGTTAGAGTAAATATACCCGCCTCTTTTGTTGTCTTTAGAACCTCGGATGCTTCCTCAATATTGATATCTTTTCTCATTATTTTGAGTATCCGGGGAGATGCCGATTCAATCCCATACCAAAGAAACCGACATCCAGATTGATACATCTTTTTCAAAAGAGAAGATGTCATCTTAATATTTATCCTCGCATTTCCTCCCCATATTATATCAAGATTTTCGCCAATCAGAAGATCGCTCAATCTTTCTAACCATTCTATGTCAGCATTTAGAAGATTATCACAGAATCTGAATATCTTTATCTTATATTCCTTGGCTTGATATTTCATCTCTCTTATAATGTTTTCAGGTGATCTTGCCCTATAAATATCCTTTTCTCCGCAAAATGAACATCTACCAATGCACCCTCTACTTCCAAATATTGGTAACATTCGAGTGTTGATTCTAAAGTTAATGTATTGATCAATAGAGAGATAAGAATAATCAGGAAAAGGAAGCCGGTCGAGGTCCATTAATGGGGGTCTTGATTCGTTGATTTTTATTTCACCATTTTGTAGTCTAATCACTATTCCCTTTACATTTTTAAGGTCATCTGCGATTCCGTTGTATTTCTCTAATATCTCTATCAGACTATCTTCACCTTCTCCAATAACTATTGCATCGATCCAGGAGAAATTGGATATGATTTCATAAGCTGTCTCCTTATCTTTAAAAAATGCACCACCCAGCACTATAAAAATATTCTTCTTCAGATCCTTTATTCTCTTTGCTGCTTCTATAGCCCATTTACCTGACAAAAAAGAGGTTATGCTGAATCCAAGAATCTTAGAGGGGTATTTCCTAAACCTATTCACCCAGTCTTCTGTGAACTTGGAATGGAGCAACAAGGAATATGTAATTTCTGCACGATGAATATCATTAGGTGGGTAATTTCTTTCTGTAGCAAGGGAAAGATCAAAATATCTGTTTACAACTTCGTAAAATTTGAAATCATCATATTTTCCTGATTTCAATTCTTCTTGTATTGTTTCTTTTTTCTCATTAAGGAAGAAATTCAAGAACTCAATATTGGCATCACCAACTGAAACCGAGTAACCCTTCTGATTGCAGATAGAGGCAAGAAGTGGAACAGTAACAAGAGGGTAAGAACTAAAAGAGATTGGTGGAATGCATAGATGTATATCATCCATAAATCGTCTCCCTTATGAACTTATTTTCTTCAAATATACTACTAAAAGAAGACTTTGTCAACAAAAATCTTCTTCTCGCTCCTTCCTTTTAAAAAACCCTAAATATATAATATCTGAAAAAGGAAATGTTATGTCAAATCTTGCTATTCGATTAGGCAGAAGAATTTGTACCTTGAGAAGAGCAAAGAACTTTACCCAGACAGATTTAGCAGAAAAGTCTGATCTGACCCCCAAGTCAATAAGTTCTATCGAAAGGGGTTTTAGAAAACCCTCTCTTTCTGCTCTCGAGAGAATCGCATTTGCTCTTGATGTTACGATCGACAAACTCCTTCCACCTTCAAAGGTAGATGCTGACAAAGATTCAATTTTTCAAGAGATATTTTTTGTCTTAAAAGATCGTAGTATAGAGGATTATAACTCTATCCTAAAACTTACCAAGGTATTTTTAAGAATTGATTAAAAGATTTATCTAATTTCCCATTTTCCGCACCCCTTGATAAAGTTTAACAAATTGAGAGGAAAATGGGAAATAAAAGAAAAAATCTTCAAAAATATTATGAAAAAATCTT
>JAGUXG010000224.1 GCA_020061965.1 bacterium | reverse complement strand
TAGATTAGAGAACGGAACTGAAACGCAAGGTTTCTCTGATGATCCAAAGCTCTATCCCACAGAACAGGATAGAAGGCATACCCTGTCTATCGTAGGCAACTGTAAACTGAACCCAAGATGGAGATTATCTGCAAAATGGATGTTCAATACCGGCAATCCCTATACACCCCTTGCTGGAGTGGTAGTAATGCCTGGAACAACAACCCTTTACAAACCTATCTGGGGTGAGTATAATTCAGGAAGGATTCCGAATTATCAGACGCTTGATCTGAAGATTGAGAGGCTCTTTAAGATAAAGGGCTTGGATTGTTCAAGCTATCTTCAGTTTCTGAACCTTTACAACCATAAGAACATCTATGGCTACTACTATTCAGACGATTATAAAGAGAAAAAGGAGTCCAAGATGCTTCCCTTTATGTTCCTTGGCGGCTTTGAGATGAGGTTTTAGATAAGCGTTCAGCTTTTCCGCGGTCAGCCTTAAAACTGATAGCTAAAAACTGATGGCTGAGAGCTGACGCCTGAATGCTTACATATAATGAAGATTGTCCAAGAAAGAATAGGGCTTAAAGAGTTAAAAGAGATGGCTGCCAATGGCTTTGGTAATTTTGTTAAGGCTGTGGTTGATGTCAGAAATGAGATTATGGCTGTGGATGGGGAGCTTCACAGCGATGAAGAGGCTTTGCTTTTAGAGCAGGGGTCGCAGCAGAAGAATCTCTGGGGTATCAATCTATACCCAGAGCTTACAGGAGATGATTTTATTGAGTTTGATTCAATGATAAATCTTCGGCCATTTCAAGGTAATCGTAGTAGAGGGGTGGATAATCCTGAGATTAGAGAAAAGATAAAAGTTATAGTTAATAGACTGGTGGTCTAATGTTAGACAGAGAGATGTATATTTGAGTGGAGGTGAATGTAAAAATGATAATAATCCGAGATACAATTGAAATTCCTATTTTTCTCTACCCATAATGAAAGATTATCTTTATATTTTTTTGCTCTTAGCAAAAAAAATATCATCCGTACTTTTATGGCGAAAAATAGGAATTTGTTAAACTTTATCAAGGGGTGCGGAAAATGGGAAAATACAAATGTTCAAAACAAAACCTGTTTCGGTCATTCGGATTTCGGATTTGTTTCGGATTTGTGAAATTCGGATTTCGGATTTTGTATTAGTGTTTGTGCAAAGATTTATGGAATTAACTATAATAACAACCTATGTGGAAATAGGTGACAGTTACCTATTAAAAACCTAACCGGGCGCTGCAGTTGGGCGAGGACGCCGCAACTTCAGCTTTATAGTTGGGTTCTATAAAATATATGGAGGTATTAAAATGTCTATTCAACAAACCGCAACATTCCAAAAAGTAATAGATGTAATTGAGTCGCTACCTGAACATCAGCAAGAAAGTCTTATTGATGTTCTTCAACGCAGGCTAATAGAGCACAGAAGGGAATTGCTCGCAAAAAACATTAGAGAAGCAAGAGAAGAATTTGCACGAGGAGAAGTAAAAAGGGGTACAGTAGATGATCTAATGAGAGAGCTTTCAGAACGAGAACACTTATTTGGAGTAAAGCATTTACAAGGGCTTTTGGGCGAACTATCAAAAAACATCCAGAAAAGGAAAATGATATTTTCTTGCTTGAAATTGGAACACATGATGAAGTATATTGAACCTAACCAGTCGTTGCAGTTGACGGCGAGTACGCCGCAACTTAAGCTCTATCGTTAGACATAAAATCTATAGGAGGTAATTTTTGTGAATGGGTTATCACATAAAAATTTAGCCAGCGGTAAATGGTTTGAACTCTCTTTTCCTGTTCAAATGGCTAATATTGGCAGCGAGGTTATTCGGGCGATAAATTGGAAAAACAAAGATAATCCGCAATATTGCAGGCAGGCTTTCCAGCGAGGATTAGAGCTGCTCTATTTAACCATTTCTGACCCAAAGAATAAACGCCGTCTCCGCGAATTGACCCGTCTTTATGAAGTCCTGGTTGACTGGTTTGCTTTTGATAATGAGTATGGTTCTACAGAGAAAGCCTGGCAAAATTATTTTCTTGGTTTCAATTATTTAGCACAAAAACAAAGATTAACCACAGAGACACAGAGGACACAGAGAAGATTAGAGTATTTCTAAGTTCTTTCCTTTCCATAAGCTCCGCGCCTCCTCTGGTGCATACTTTCCTATATCTTAAAAAATGGAACTGACAAATATCTTGATGAAATTTGCTGTTGGTGGCCCTGGATGGGTGCTTGTTCTCCTTATCATTTTGAGCGTTGCCTCTATTGGTGTGATAATAGAGAAGGCAATACTCTTTTCTAAGTTTCAGTCCGAGACAAAGAGGCTCTTGGCTGAGATGAAATTTCACTTAGAATCAAAGGGATTGGATGGGGCAATGGATATTCTGGCAGAGAGTAAATCTCCAGTTGCTAATATTATCAACCATCAGCTTTCAAGCCTTAATTTAGGGCCAGAGGCAGCCTCTGAAGCAATGGAAGCAGAGAAAATAATGACAAAGATGAATATAGAAAAGCATCTGGCACTCCTTGGAACTCTTGGAGCAAACGCACCATTCATTGGATTATTTGGCACAGTTCTTGGCATCGTCCATTCTTTTAAGGACTTAGCCACATCTGAGCAAGGAGGAGTGATGACAGGCATCTCTGAAGCATTGGTAGCCACAGCAGTAGGTCTTTGGGTGGCTATTCCTGCCGCCATATGCTTTAATTTCTTTAAGAAAAGGTCAAATGATTTAATGGCTTATGCTGATCTCATCTCACATCTTATCCTGGAAAAATACTACAAGGAGAAAAGAGATTCTGCACGAGAATACTCTAAAAAGGTAAGACTTCAGCAATCAGTAAAATGAAGGTTAAAGCATAATTCTAAATGGAATTAAAAGACTTATTCATTGATTCTTCTCTATGCCTATGTGATGAACTATTACGATGAAACTACATAATGATGAACTGCTTACAGAGATAAATATAACGCCATTTGTTGACATTATCCTTGTAATTCTGATCATCTTCCTCCTTGTTGCTCAGGTGATGGGTCCACAGGTGCTGGGGATAAAGCTACCCAAAGCTACCCAGAGCGATACACTGACCAGACAGCCAATCACAGTATTCCTTGATACATCTGGAAGGATTGCTGTGAATGGGGTCTATCTTGATGAAAAGGCCATGATTCAATTTATCAAGGAACAGGTGAAGAAAGACCCTCAATTAGATGTAGTCATCTCAGCGGATGAGAAGGTCTTTCATGGAAGGGTGGTCGGCATCCTTGATACAATAAAAGGGCTTGGTGTAACAAAATTAGCTATCCATGTCCAACATAAGTTATAATAATTTCAAAGGGCTTTTCTTGAGCAGGTGAAAGTAAATCCTATTCATTATAGTTGTCTGGCAGGTCATTTTCAAAGAGGATCGCCTCTCCCCTAATTTGAGACAATTTATCCCTTGCCTCATCAAGGTTCTTGACCACAAAAAGGTTATCCTTGGAAAATCCTGCCTTCAATAATCCATCTGAAATGGCTTTTGTCCTCTTTTTGCCAACCAAAATAATAACATTGCAGGTTTTAGCTGCCTCTTCTCCAAATATTCTATTCTCCTCTACTTCTCTCTCCCCAAGT
>JAGUXG010000148.1 GCA_020061965.1 bacterium | reverse complement strand
TCTTTTTCACCTAAACACATACGGGGTCAAGGAATAGCTTAAAAACCAACTGATCCCAGATCTCTAATCCCTTCTTCTCAGTCCAGCCTTGATAAGTTCGACAAATAAAGGGTGCGGAGCCAGCGGCTTTGACTGAAACTCTGGATGGAACTGGGTGGCGACAAAGAAAGGATGAGAAGGATATTCTATTATTTCAACAAGGTTTTCTTCTTCATAAAGACCTGAAATCTTCAAGCCAGCCTTCTCTAATCTTTCTCTATAATCATTATTGAACTCATATCTGTGCCTGTGCCTCTCCAACACCTTCTCCTTCTTATATGCTGAATAAGCAAACGTGCTTTTGGCAATCTTTGTAGGATACAATCCAAGCCTCATTGTTCCACCTTTATCCAGGCCTGCCTGTTTCTTCATAAGGTCTACGACTGGATATGGCGTTTTAAGATCAAACTCTGTGCTGTTTGCTCCATCTAAACCAGCTAAGTTCCTTGCCATTTCAATAACAGCACAATGGAGACCAAGGCATATTCCAAGAAATGGAATCTTCTTCTCTCTGGCTAATCTTGTTGCAGAGACCTTCCCCTCTATCCCCCTATCTCCAAACCCCCCTGGAACAATCATTCCAGAAACTCCAGAGAGAGCATCAGATAATCTTTTTGACTCCGCATCTACCCACTCTATATGCACCTTGCACCTATTAGCTATTCCAGCATGGATAAGCGCCTCAATGATAGATTTATATGAGTCCTTCAGTTTGGCATATTTTCCAACAATAGCAATAGTTGCCTCTTTCTCTGGGTTCTTTATCTTATGAACAACATCTTCCCATTTAGAAGCACCAGACTCCTTTGGTAAAAACCCAAAATATTTTGCCAGAAGCCCATCTAAACCCTGTCTCTTGAAAGTAAGGGGTATCTCATAGATTGTCTCAACATCATAAGCAGAAAGGACACAATCCTCCTGGACATCACAGAACAAGGATATCTTATCCTTCATCTCAGTAGATAAGGGCTTTTCTGTCCTACAGAGGAGTATATCTGGTTGTATTCCAATCTCCCGCAGTTTCATCACTGAATGCTGGGTAGGCTTTGTCTTTATCTCATCGCTGACCCGAATATAAGGGACAAAGGTGAGATGAACATAAAGGACCTTCTCTTTTCCAGCCTCTCTTCCAAACTGCCTGATTGCCTCAAGGTAAGGGAGGCTTTCAATATCACCTACAGTTCCACCTATCTCAATAATAACCACATCAACCTTTCTGCCATCTCCCAATCTTCTGATATGAGACTTTATCTCATCCGTGATATGTGGAATCACCTGAACAGTCTTACCAAGGTAATCACCCCTCCTTTCCTTAGTTATCACATCATAGTAAATTCTTCCAGAGGTTATATTATTATCCTTGGTAAGCTGTGCATTGGTAAATCTTTCATAATGCCCAAGGTCAAGGTCTGTCTCTGCCCCATCCTCTGTTACATAGACCTCTCCGTGTTGATAGGGGCTCATTGTTCCCGGGTCAACATTGATATAAGGATCCATCTTCTGCAAAGTAACCCGCAAACCCATCTCCTCTAAGAGTGCACCGATTGAAGCTGCTGCTACACCCTTTCCGAGGGATGAAATTACACCACCTGTCACAAAGATATACTTAACCATTAAAATAACTCCAAGTCTTCTTTGGTAAAGATAGAGACAAAGGCATAACCTTTTTCAGCAAACCTCTCTTTTGCACCCTCCAATCTATCTACTATGGCTATCACCTTTACTACCTTACAACCCTCTTTTTCAACTTCTTCAATAGCCTTGAAGATTGAACCTCCTGTAGTAACGACATCATCCACAATCACCACATTGGAATTCTTTTTAATAGGACCTTCAATAAACTTCATCATTCCATGTTTTTTTGGCCCATTTCTAACAATAAAGGCTGGAATAGGAAAGCTCTCTGCATAACTTACAGCTGCTGTTGCCGAGACAATTGGGTCAGCACCTATGGTCAGACCCCCAATCCCATCGATCTGCTCCCCCCTTATTAATTCTATAATAATCTTTGCCACCAGATATGCCCCTTCAGGGTCCAAGGTTACAAGCTTTCCGTCTATATAATAATTGCTTTTGCGGCCCGAGGATAGCCCTACCTCTCCTTTTTTAAGGGCTTTATCTTTAAGGAGTTCAAGAAGCCTGCTTTTTGCTTGTTTTAACATACTACAAATATTTCTTTGCTTGTCGCAAAAGAATATAAAGATTTAATGATTTCGCTTTCACTCGACCCCTCGACTCCTTGAACCATTTTAAGAACAAAATTTTTGCTAAACCTGATTTCTTCTCGGTATAAATTATCTAGACTGGCATATCTTCTAACAGGGGCGGTTCTTTCTCAAGAAATGCACGGATCAGACTCTCTCTCTCCTCTATCTCTTTTAGCAAGGAATCTACCTTCTCCTGGAGATTTATTATCTGTCTGTCATCTTTTGCAATCTTTTCTATCTCTGACATTATCTCAAAGCTGGAGAGTATCTTATGGTTTATATCTTCTTCCTCAGCCAACCGTGCATCCCTGTGCCTTGCAAACCTTACAATATCTAATGTTTTGTCTATCTTTTTAAGAAGCAAGATGGCATCCTTTGACTCTTTCAACTTGCACCTTCTGTCAAATATCTTCAAAAAATCCTCTATCTTTTCTCGTAGAGCGACAAGTCTCTTTTCTATCTCTTCTCTGAAATCTTTATCTATCTTTTGCCATTTTCTCATTTCAATATCTCCTTCAGTACAGATATAGCCTCATCAATCTCCTCTGCTGTGATAATTAAAGGAGGAACAAATCGCAGAATTTGGGGCGCAGGAGCATTTATCAATAGACCTTTCTCCAAGCAATCTGCTGTAACCTTCTTTACATCCCTGTCAATAGTTGCACCTATCATTAGCCCCATCCCTCTCACATCCTTGATAGATGGAATCTCTCTCAGCCTCTCTTTCAGGTAATCACCCTTATTCCTCACATCTTGCAGAAAGCCATCTTGAGCAACAACAGAGAGGACAGCCAGACTTGCCGAGCAACTTACAGGATTTCCTCCAAATGTTGAGGCATGGCTGCCAGGCGCGAATAAGGAAGCAATCTCTTTTTCGGCTATCATCGCTCCGATTGGAAGCCCACCAGCCAACCCTTTAGCCAGAGTGATAATATCAGGCTCAACACCATAGAATTGATAGGCGAAGAGATACCCGCATCTGCCAATGCCTGTCTGGACCTCATCAAAGATAAGAAGAAGATTGTATTTATCGCAAAGGTCTCGCAAGCCCAGAAGATAATCTATATCTACTTGCCAGATCCCTTTCTCTCCCTGGACTACTTCAAGCATAATAGCCACAGTCTCTTCATCAATGATAGATTCTGCCGACTCTAATGAATTAAACTCAATATACTTAAATCCTGAAACTAATGGCAGATACCCATTTTGAATCTTCTCCTGTCCTGTAGCAGAGAGTGTGGCGAGCGTCCTTCCATGGAAAGAGCCTTTTGCCGTAAGTATGGTATATCTTCCCTGGCCATAAAGTCTGGCTAATTTGATGGCAGCTTCATTCGCCTCAGCACCTGAGTTACAAAAGAAGGTCTTTCCTTCAAAGGATAATTCAGAGAGTCTTTTTGCCAGTTCAAGCTGAGGTTTGGTATAATATAGGTTTGAGGTGTGGATAAGAGATTCGCTTTGAGATTTTATAGCCTCAATAACTTTGGAATGACAATGGCCCAAAGAGCAGACAGCCAATCCACCGACAAGATCTAAGTAGCTTCTACCTTCAGCGTCCCAAAGCCTGCATCCATCTCCTTTCACAAATAAAACCGGAGGTCGGCTATAGGTCTGGCAGAGAAAATCCCTTTCGTATATCACAGCATCCTTACTCTTCATAACTTCTTTTTTTGTTTTACCCACAAACACAAAGAAAGGGGAGTAGAGATTAGAGAGTAGAGAATAGTTAAAATTGACTAATTCCTATCTATAGCTTTCAGCACTCCTTTTCTGGTTAATATCATCAAGAATTTTTCTACAACCTCTTTGTTAAATTGTGTTCCTGAGTGCCTCTTAAGTTCTTCTACTGCCTCTTGGATAGAAAGGGCAGGTCGATATGGTCTCTCTGATGTCATCGCATCAAAGGTATCAGCTACATTGATGATAGCAGCTCCAAGATATATGCCATTTCCTTTTATTCCTTGAGGATAGCCCCAACCATCTGGCCTTTCATGGTGAGAAGAGACAGCCTTCATCACATCCGGATGGAAACCAGCTGGCCCCAATATCTTTACTCCAATCATCGGATGCTCCTTTATCACATCATACTCTTCCCGTGTCAATTTGCCTGGTTTTAGTAAAATATCTTCCTTTATACCAATCTTGCCAATATCATGGAGAAGCCCTGCAATATAAAGCCTTTCTGCTTCCTCTTCACCGAATCCAAACTCCCTGCTAATGGCTGTGGCATATCTGGCTACAGCCTCAGAGTGCCCTCGCGTATAATGGTCTTTTGCTTCAACTGCGGCAATCAGTGTCTTTACTGTTCCCAGATACCCTTTCTTTATTTCATTCTGAAGATTGCCGTTTATGATAGTAGCTGCGGCAAGTTTGGCTAAAAATGAGAGAACGAAAAGGTCTTTGTTGTTGAATGAGACAGTGTTCTTTATTCTATTGACAGCAAGAACACCTACTATCTCTTCTTTTACAGAGAGTGGCAGGCAAATGGCTGACTTTATCTCTTTTCTCTTGATCTCTTTTCTCCTGCTTGCTTCATTAAAAAGAATAGGTTCTCCTGTTTTGGCCACACTACCAGCTATTCCTTCTCCTATTTTTATCCTTGTTGCCTTTATAATCTCATCTGAAAGCCCAACAGCAGATTTTATAGAAAGAGAGTCTTTCTTTTCGTCAAGTAGCATCAAGCTGCCGGTCTCTCCCTTTACCTCAGTTAATGCCTGTTGCATAATCAAATCAAGGAGTTCCTGACTTGCCATTGTCGAGGTTAAGAGCCCACATAGTTTAGAAAATCTTCCTATAAGAGATGCCTCTTCCTTCATCTCCTGGTTCTGGATAAGAACCTCAAGAAATATCTTTGATTTTTTGATGAGTTCTGCTGGAGTTTTGCTCTTTTTTAGCTCAAGGATTAATGGTAGGGCTGAAAGATGGGCGAGGGAAAGGTCTTCTACTGAAAGCCCTAAAAGCGAGAACTGTTTTATGTCTATAGTCTCTGGTCCACTTCCATTCTCTAAGAATTTCTGCAATTCTTTAGCATAGATCTCAATTACAGAATTTTCCATTAAAAAATATTATAAGTTCTTTTTTGCTCTCTTGTCAATAAAATAGGCAGGGTCCAAAGACCCTGCCTTTAAGAAGCTTATTGCTTCAGTCAATCAAGCATCTCTACAACTACCCTTTTTCCTTTCTTGGCTGCAGATGATGCCAGAATAATCCTTAAGGATTTGATTATCCTTCCATCTTTTCCTACTACTTTTCCAATATCGTCAGATGCTACGCTTATTTCGAGAATGGATGTCTTTTCGCTCTCCACCTCAGTAATCTTGACCTCTTCTGGATGGTCAACCAGAGACTTCACCATGTACTCTGCTAATTCCTTCATTCTGTACTACCTCCTTTTTCTTTTTGGGCACTGGCTAACAGTTTTTCTACTCTCTCTGTCGGTTGTGCGCCTTTTTTTATCCACTCATTAGCTTTCTCTACATCAACAAAATTCTTCTTTTCTATCGGATTATAAAATCCAATCTCTGCAATCGTCTTTCCATCTCTCTTTTCTCTCTCATTCATCACTACAATTCTATATGACGGCCTCTTCTTTGCTCCAAGTCTCTTAAGTCTTATTTTCACCATGCGATGTAGTATAAAAAATATTTCTTGTTTTGTCAAGGAGAATATTTCTTGCTAAGGTCATTTAAGTTTCAAAAGTCTACACCCAAAAGATATTATACCAAAAGAAATCTTACTTTGCAAAAATTTTGTTCTTAAAAGGGTTCAAGGAGCGAGGTGTCAAGGATGAGATGAGATCAAGAATATCACATGTGTTTAGCTCCCCTTTTGTAAAATAACCAATAACCAAGCTCCAAGATACAAACAAATCTCAATATCCAATAACCAATCACCAAACATATACCCAAG
>JAGUXG010000214.1 GCA_020061965.1 bacterium | reverse complement strand
TCTAAATCCCAAATCCTAAATCCTAAACAAATTCAAAATTCAAAATTCAAAATTCAAAACTTTCAATCAACAATTCCAGCAGTTGTTGCTTCTCTTATATTAGCTTTCTCTGCTACCTTCTGGCAGCAGGCAGTCATAGCAGAAAAATATACCCTGAATGCCTTCTTCTTCACCCTTTTAGTCTTCATTTTGCTAAAATGGTCAGAAGTCAAAGGACAGAAGTCAAAAACCCGATTACCGATTACCGATCACCGATCACCCAATACCTACCTCTACTTATTTTCTTTCCTTCTTGGTCTTTCCTTCTGCCATCACTTTCAGACAGTCTATCTTGTGCCGGGAAGCATATTCTTTATCGTAGCTACATTATGGAAACACAGAGGCACGCAAGACAGGAGAAAGAAAAAGAGTCCACAGATTTCACAGATTTCACAGATTTTTTCAATTCATAATTCAAAATTCATAATTCATAATTTCCTAAAGATGTTTCTGTTCTTTATTTTGCCGCTTACTTTATGGGCTTATCTGCCTTTGAGGGCAAGCTGTGACCCTGCACTCAACTGGGGTGACCCGGATACCTCAGGAAAATTTTTTGACCACATTTTAGCTAAGCATTACCATGCATATTTTGTCAACTCACCAAAAATCCTCCTCCAGAATCTAAAAATTCATATTCCCTTTTTTTCCAAGCAGTTTCCTCTTTACATTCTCTGGTTATCTGTGATTGGGTTATTCCTTTTAGCAAGAAAGAGAAAGGTTTTTCTCTTCTTTCTTTTGATTATTGGGGTTAATACCATCCATTCTATAAGATTTACTATGCCAAACCTTTATGAGATGTACTACATCCCTTCCTTTATCCTTATCTCTATCCTTATTGGACTTGGTCTTGCTGGTTTAAGTAGATTGATAAGAAAACCTATTCTTTTACTTATCTTTATGATTCTGCCAATTTTTTTGATAAACAGGAACCACTATCTTAATGACAAGTCTTCATATTACCTTGCCTATGATGTAGGAAAAAATATCTTAATGACAGTTGATTATAATCCAATCATCTTTGAGGGTAGTGACATCACAGGTTTTCCCCTGTTTTATCTTACCATGGTTCTTGGAATGAGATCTGATCTCATCCATGTGCCGTTACCATTCCTTGGACACCCCTGGTATCCACCCCTTCTTCAGAAGCTATATCCAAAAGAGTTTTCCTTCTATTTGTCAAAGCAGACCCATGCACTCACACTTAATGACTACATCCATAGTTTCATCTTGCATAATATATCTGTTCATTCTATTTATATCGATTCTCCTGAGTATGTTTCATCTTGGACTCTTATTCCGGCTGGTTTGCTTTTTAAGGTTTGCTCAAGCAATGAAGAGATGCAAGATATATCCTATTGCATTAGAGTTCCAGATGGTTATAAAGATAAAAATGCTCAGATTGTTTTGGGAAATTATGCTACAGCTTATACTTTTCTTGGAAAACAGAAAGAGGCAAAGGCAATTCAGAAAATCCTTGGCAAGTAAGTCTAATATGATCTGACCCTTACTTACAAAATGGCTTTAGATATTGATCCAAACAACACTTATGCCAAACAGAGCTTACAGACAATTAATTAGAGCAAAAAAATATTGTAATACCAAAATGAAAATGTCACCTTTTACCAAAATGAAAATGTCCCCTAAGGATGCTATAATATCTTCAAAAAAAGGAGGATATTATGGAAAGAAAGGACATTGTTATGATGAGTCAAAACCAGCTAAGACAATTGCATGTAATTGGCAAGGTATTAAACAAGCAACTAAAACAGTCTGGAAGCAGCAGATATTTTAGGTTTAAGCAAAAGGCAAATAAAGCTGATAAAAGAAGGTGAATGGAAGAAGGCTCGTAAAAGAAGGCAGCACAGGCAGTGGCGAGAGAGAAAGGCTTGTTTTGGCCAAATGATACAGATGGACGGCTCTCATCACGATTGGCTGGAAGGAAGATATCCCGAATTAGTTCTTATGAGCTATATAGACGATGCCACAGGCAATGTATTTGCTCGTTTCGTAACCGTTCAGGTGGTAAGAAGCCTTATGTAGTAAGGATTCTTGGGAATCGTGAAAAGTTGCCTTAAAATCATAAGTCCAGCATTGACGCGGTTTCAGGAAACGTATCTCCAATCAGCGTTTTTCAGGAACCGCACCAATACTGGGTTAAACCACCTGAACGGTTACTCGTTTCTATGATTACGAAGGCACTATCCCTGCTATGGATAGCTTTAAGCAATATATAGAGAGGCTATTTAAGACCCTCCAGGATAGGCTCATTAAAGAGATGAGATTGGACAATATCAGCACTAAAGAAGAAGCAAATGGATTCTTGGAGAGGTATCTGCCTAAACACAACAAAAAGTTCGGTAAGCCCCCATTAAATATGGCTAATCTCCATATATTTTCTTGCGAGACGCAAGAAAATATAAAGATAAGAAAGATGATATTCCTTCATTGGTAATCCATGGAGGAGATTCAAAATAAACCCATATAGATATACCAACAGAAAGAAAAAATAGCTATTTTAACTGATGGAAAAGGGGACATTTCTACTTTGGTGTAACAAAAGCAAAGAAATATCTTGACAAGCAATATATATATATATAGTAGAGTAATGTCAAGAGATAAAAATCGGAGGTGTAAGATGAAAAAAGCTGTTTTTGGTCTTGTTATTTTGGGAATGGCTTTAGGAACGGAGAGAGTAAAGGCAGAGACTTATGTTTCTGGGACAATAACAGAGAATACTGTTTGGAGTTTGGCAAATAGTCCTTATGTTGCCATAGATACTGTAATTGTAGCTCAGGGCATA
>JAGUXG010000200.1 GCA_020061965.1 bacterium | reverse complement strand
CTCATCACTATGGAGTTGTTATTCTCGTCTGGTAGTCTCAGGCTTGGGGAGAGAATCTCTATCTTTGCTTTGTCAAACATTAGTCTATCCCCTGACGAGACTCTAATAATCTCAGCTCCCTTGATAGAACTTATAAACTCTTTGTCCATAAACTCTTTTGACAGAACAACCCTATCCACCTTGATTTTACGCGTCAAGGGGATGATGCCTTCAATATGGTCGCAGTCTGAATGAGTGGCGCAAACAAGATTCAGCCTGCTTATCCCTTTATACATGAGAAATGGAACAAGGCCAGACTTTCCATAATAGTCACTACCTGCATCTATAACCATATTACAGGAGGGAGACTGAATAAATATGCTATTGCCATTTAAGAATGTTACCTCAAATTTTGGTCTATCCAAAGCATAATTCCAGACAATGAGATTTGCCAGACTCAAAGCTCCTATCAAAGCTATTCTCCTCCAAAGACTTACTATAATCATAAAGCAAAAGAGATAAATGAAGATAATCAGAGGTATACTTGGGTGAGGAAGGATGATGGAAGATAATGGAAACCCGTTTCCTATAAGAACAATCTTGAGCAGAAGCCAGACAGGATAAGATAGAATTAAACCTACAATCTTTGCTAAACTCAAGCTGATAAACCCAACAAGAACTAAGATAAGCCCTCCAGGCAATATTACAAAGACCAAAGGGACGATAAGTATATTGACTAAGATTCCAGATATGGTTATCCTTCCAAAGTGAAAGAGAATCAAGGGAGAGGTTCCAAGCCAGGCAGCAAGAGAGACGAAAAGCATATTAGAAGAAAATTTCTTCTTATGAAGCGACATTTTAGTAGCAATAAGTATAATAGCAAGACAAGCAGCAAAGGAGAGCTGAAAGCCTATATTAAAGATGGAAAATGGGTTGATGAAGAGAAGGATAATGGCAGACAGAGCCAGACTGTTAATAAGGTCTGTATCCCTATCTAAGATGTAGGAAAAAAGATAGACCGTTGCCATAACAAAGGCACGGAGGACTGAAGGGCTTGCCCCTGTTACAAGAGTAAATAAAAAAAGAAGGAAAATGATTAAAGAAGAAGAAAATTTTCTACCAAGTCCCATCCACCTGAAACATAGAAAGAAAAACCAGGCCAATATCCCTAAGTTTAGACCAGATACAACCAAGATATGGATAGTTCCAGTCTCAATGAAGGCATCTTTAAATTCCTCTGATACCCCTGAGTCATCGCCAAGAACAACGCCCAGAAGAAAAGAGGAATGTGGCTCTGCTATGGTCTCTTTGATGATAAATTCTGCCTTTTCTCGAATCTTCTTGGCAAGGAAGAGAATTGGATTTCCGTCACCTTTTCCAAGCCTCTCTATCTGGTCCCTATCCCAGACAAAAATACGGTGGTTTACTGCATCAATACTACCAGTCAGTCTCTCCTTTATCCTCACATCATTTAATCTTATTCTCTCAAGATAAGCATAGTTGCTATTAGGTAGAGAGACTGAAACAAGACCAGAAACCTTATGATCATCAAACCTTTCTGCAGAAAGGGTAAAGTAGCACCTGTCTGGATGAAGATAGGGGTAGGATGAGATTGTACCCGTGAGTATTCCCTTTTTCTCACAAAAAAACCCAATGTGATTTGGCTGCCTATATGAGTGAAGTTGTATCAGAAGAGATCCTGCGGCAATAAAGCAGAGATAGAGGATAGGGTTTTTTCTAAAGAGGAGAAGGAGTAGCCAGGTTAAAATGAGAATTAAGAAAGGCTCTGGAACCCTTATCAATATTCCAAGAATCAGGAAGATAGCTACAGGGACAAGGGGCCTTCTGCTCATAGATTATAAGACGGATAGATTAAGTAACGCTTTATTTTTCACTTTATCTCAATCTCAACCCTTGAGTCTATATCTGGAAGATACTGACGAGGGGCAATCCGCAAGGGTATTCCTTCGGGTTTTTCTAAGACAGCCTTTATCTTCTCAACATCAACTTTTGCATAAGGAGATACTGCTTTCATCACCCTTGCTAAATCTAATGGTACGCCCTTTGGCCCTGGTGGTGTTACAGCGATAAAGAGTCCCTCAGGCAAGGATTGAATGGTAAAATCTCCTGGCCGCTCCTCTTCCTTCTTCTTCTCTTCAGTAATCTTCTTGAGTATCTCTGTCCAGGGGCCCTCTTTATCCTTTTGAAAATAGAGAAAGGAGTCTTTCTGGCTCAGGCTATCCACATCCCCTTCCTCTATTTTCAGAAACTGGCTTGCCCTCTTTTCAGATGCTGGTGGAAGAAGGATTGATGGAGGGCAATCTAATTTTTCTTGGATTCCTTGTGCGGATGTCAGAATAACCTCGGTCTCTTTGAAAGCCCCAGTCACCATCTTTCCCTGTTCCTTGTAAAAGCTGAGATTCTCTTGTGCGGATGATATCTCTTGAACATGCTCTCCAATTATTATCTTTGTCTTTGGATATATGGTCGTGCAAGAGACTATCCCAGTATCCTTCACCTTAATCTCTGTAGGCTCAAAGGAGACAGAGCCTATAATCTCAGCAAAAACCTCTTCTGCCTCAATCTTTCCTCCAACTAAGCCTTGAACCCCCCTTTCTATCACCACAGGAAGGGTTGTCTTTGACTTTTCAGGGGTTTTCTTACTCATAATTATCCCCTTCTTGCCAACAATATAAAACCTTTTTGCTTGTGCAGAGCAACGCATCCCTGTGCTCATCACAATTGACCCAATGGCAGAAAGAAGAGAATATGAGGCTGACTCAGCCATAATATCAGCGCCTGCTTTAATCACGCAAGGCTCTGCTTTTGTTCCAACTATGTGTCCTGAGACTGTCACTGTCTCTTTAGCTAAAATGCTTACACCTTGCTCAACATCACCTTCTATCTCAATATTTTCACAAGAGACCTTCACGCCTTGTCTCACCCTCCCTTTGACTATAACCCTTCCATCAAAATCAAGGTCTGAAACAAGGTCTCCTGTTATCTCTATGCTTTTTTCCACATCACATCTATCTCCATGCCATTTTACTCTTCCAAAGGAAGCAGAAGATAGAATATTCTGGGAAAGATATATGTTCCTGCCAGCAATTATCTCTTTAGTCTCACCCAAGATACCAGGAATCTCCTGTCCGAGACAATCTATTCCAAGCTCTCCCAGAGTGGCGCTCTCTCGGACAGCCAGAATCTGTCCAGGGATGACCTCTATATCCTCTGTCAAGTGATAGAGAT
>JAGUXG010000081.1 GCA_020061965.1 bacterium | reverse complement strand
ATCAGCATCCCGTGGCTTGACAATAAAAAACTCCGCATCGTGCTGGGTTGAAATCCTGCATGGTGTTAATTCAAAAAACTAACATGGGAATCCAGGCTATTACTGCGCCAGTGCTCTACTCTACACGAACTTTACTTCATCTAACTCCGCCTTTTATACGCCTCCAAAAGCCTTTGGACAGGAATGGGAATGGGACCAAACCTATCTGCCATCTCCAAAGCCACCTTCTCCGTGGAATCCTCAGCTAACCTCTTATAAAAGAAGAATCTATCCCCTTGTTCAGGGATGTATGAGACAGGGATAAAGGCATTGTAGGGAATATCAAAGGAGGCATGAGACTTTACCTCTCTTTTTACTCCACGCAAGCTATACACTGTCTCCTTTAGAAGCGTGGTATAAAGTCCGAGTCCTATTGCCTTGATATTTCCAGATTGCTCCTCTCCCAGGATATTCCCTGAACCTCGTATCTCAAGGTCAGACATAGCTAATCTCATCCCTGAGCCAAGTTCAGCAAACTCATAAAGTACAGTCAATCCCTTTTTCTGCTCTTCTTTGAGGGGAAGGTTCTTTGGGTAGTTTGGGTAGAGCAAATAGCAATAAGCAGACCTGTCTGTTCGTCCTACCCTTCCCCTTAATTGATATAAGTCAGCCAACCCAAACGCTTGGGCATTATTGACAATGATTGTATTGACAGCAGGCATATCAAGGCCTGATTCTATGATGGATGTTGAAAGGAGGATGTCAAATCTTCTCTCTACAAAATCTAATATTCGCTTCTCTAAGAGATGTTCTTTCATTCTTCCATGTGCTGTTCGAATTTCAACCCCTGGCAGTATATTCTGTAGCAACCCCTCCATCTTCCCAAGCGTCTCTATAGAGTTATGAACAAAGAAGACCTGACCTTCCCTTTCAAGCTCTCTCATCACTGCAGATTTTATGAGATTATGGTCAAATCTTGCGACCTCTGTCTTTATTGATTGCCTGCCTAAGGGTGGTGTATTGATCATGCTTATCTGGCGTATCCCCGAGATAGAAAGATACAGGGTTCTGGGGATTGGTGTGGCAGATAGAGAGAGGACATCTACCTGTTCTTTCAGCTTTTTCAGCCTTCCTTTCTGAGCCACCCCGAATCTCTGCTCTTCATCAACAATGACCAGACCAAGATTAGAAAAGGAGATATCCTTTGAGAGAAGCCTGTGCGTGCCAATGACAATATCTATTAGACCTCTTTTTAAGCCTTCTATTGTCTCCTTATTCATCTTGCTCGTTCTAAACCTTGAGAGAAGCCCAATATTTACAGGAAAAGCATCCATTCTCTGGCAGAAGGTCTTATAGTGTTGGTCAGCAAGAATAGTGGTTGGACAGAGGATAGCCACTTGAAACCCTGAAGAGACAGACTTAAAAGCGGCTCTAAGAGCCACCTCTGTCTTTCCAAAGCCAACATCGCCAAGGATAAGCCTGTCCATAGGTTTATCGGACTCTAAATCTTGTTTTATATCCTCTATGGCTTTCAGTTGGTCATCTGTCTCAGTATATGGAAAACCTGCCTCAAGCTCTGTCTGCTCTAATGTGTCTTTGGGATAGGGTCTCTTTCGCAAAAGAGATCTCAAAGCCTCCATCTCTATCAGTTCCTTGCCAAAAAGAAGACAGGATTCCTTGACCTTCTTCTTTGCCCTCTCCCAATAATCTCTTCCAAGTCTACTCAGCCGCGGTTCTGCTGGCCCGATATACCTTTCCACTCTATCCATTCGCTCCACAGGGATATAAAGCCTATCTGAAGAGGCATATTCAAGATGAAGAAAGTCCTTCATTCCATTCTCTGTTGACAGGGAATCGATACCAAGAAATCTTCCTATGCCATATTTTGTATGGACAGCATAATCTCCAACCTTTAGCTCAATAAACTCTGTAAGCCTTCTTCTTTTCTCTTTCTTTGGTGGATAAAAGGGGGTGGCAAATATCTCACAAGCGGTTACAACAACAAGGTCTTCTATAATAAACCCGCAAGATAGGGGAGCTGTAACAACAAGAACATTTTTTTCAAGCAAGAATTCTTTGAGTCTCTCTGTTTGAGCAGGATAATAACCCAAGACCACTACCCTCTTCTTCTCTTTCTGCCATCTTTCTATCTGTTCAAAGAGAAGATCCATCTTTCCATAGAACTTTTGTGGGGAAGATGAGGGGATAATCGGCTGCTCTAAAGGACTGATAGAGTAGGTCTCTCTTCCTTTGAGTCTCGTTTTAATCTCTTCCCATCCTTTATTCTCTTGCTCATCCAAGAAGATAATGGCCTCCTCCGCAAGATAGTCAAAGATACTGAGCTTAAGCGAAGAATTCTGACAGGCCCAGATAACAAACTCCTTCTCTTTGCGAAAGGATAATTGGGTGTCTGGGTTGAACCTTCGCATCCCTTCTATCTTATCATCTAAAAACTCGCATCTTATAGGCTCTTCAGAGTTTATCGGCCAGATGTCTAATATTCCACCGCGCAGGCTAACCTCTCCCTTTTCTTCACACCTTTCTCTCCTCGTATAGCCCATAGCTATGAGCATCTCTATTAGACTTGTGAGGTCTATCTCCTGGTCAAGGGCCAACCGTATCTCTGAATATAGAGAGGTCTTATCTGGAAAATTTTGGCAGAAGGCAGGGATAGAGAAGATGCAGGTTATGGGTTTAGAGTTACTGAGGGCAAGAAGAATCTCTTTTCTCTGAGAAGCTGTCTCTTTATCCTCTATCTCTGGAAATGTGGCTACCTTGATAAAGCAAGAGATGTCCCTTTGCAGTTGATCAGCTTTTTCAGAATCTGCAGTGAGAATTATACAGGTTTTTTGGTCTTTGATGATGCTTGCCAAAAGAAATGGCTTTATGTGTGAAGGTAGGCCTAATCTTTTTGTCAGCTTAATAGAGGAAAGGAGAAAAGATAAAGGCGGCTCCATCTTATTGGTTATGCGTTATTATACCCAATGAAAATTGGTTTGCGAAAAATGCTTGCCAACAATCTGGAAATTTCGTAACTGTAACACCTTTGCCAAGGCTGATCTGTTTGGGCATAAATCCTTTATCCACTCACCCCAATGTATCTGACAGACTCTCCTCTATCGCCTTTAATTGCCTCTTGAAGTTCTGAGAATACCTCATGCAGGTGCTCCTTTCTCATATCCCTGCCTCCAAGCCCATAGACATAATTCTTGACTATTGGAGGAGAGGCTATCATCTCTTCATCATCAAATGTGCCGGGTGCAATTGGAGCGATAGTCTCTCGGTGAAGAGTATCATACAGAGCAGATTTTACCTCAGCAAAGAGCGGTCCTCCTGCACCAGATAAACCATCTGCCCTATCTAAGACAGCAACGACTGAACAACCTGATATTGCTTGAGCTAAGAGATGGTAAGGAAAGGGTCTGAATACCCGCAGCTTCAATAGACCTGCCTTTATCCCTTCTTTTCTCAGCTCATCTACAACAACCTTAGTTGTTCCACAAACAGAGCCTAAGGCAACAATGGCTACCTCTGCATCAGCCAGTTTATACTCCTCAAAGAAGGAGTATTTTCTTTCAAATCTCTTCTCAAAATCATCTGCTACACAAGCGATATATCTTCCAGACTCTTTCATCGCTTGAATCACTTGCATCTTATGCTCAAAGTAGTAGTCAGTGAAGTCTATGGCACCTACTGTCTTTGGATGCTCTATATCTAAGACAGAGTATGCTGGTTTATACTCTCCAATAAAGTCAGACACTTGGGCATCCTCAACTGTCTCCACAACCTCCATCCCGTGACTGATGATGAAGCCATCTGCTGTGACCATTACTGGAATACGGCAAGCCTCTGCAATCTTTACGGCTTGAATCATATTGTCGTAAGCCTCCTGGGCATTCTCTGAGTATATCTGTATCCAACCAGAATCTCTGGCTCCCATTGTATCCGAGTGGTCGCAGTGGATATTTATCGGTGAAGATAATGCCCTGTTCACCTCAGCCAGAACAATAGGAAGCCGTAAGCCTGAGGCAATATAAAGCATTTCCCACATCAGGGCAAGCCCCTGAGATGAAGTAGATGTCATTGCCCGGCTCCCTGCCACTGCTGCCCCGATACAAGCAGACATAGCTGAATGCTCACTCTCTACCGGGATAAACTCTGTCTCAACAACCCCATCTGCCACAAACCCTGCAAATATCTGGACAACCTCTGTAGCCGGCGTTATAGGATACGCAGCCACTACATCAGGCTTAATCTGCCTCATTGCCTCTGCCATAGCCTCATTCCCTGTCATTGCTTTTTTCATTTTCTCCTCCTATATTTATCTCAAACTCCTTTTCACCTTTGCCCTGTAAATCATCGCCTCCCTTTGTCTATCTAAACTATGTAAATGCTCCAGAGAATCCTCTATCTGCCTCTTTAATTCTGGCAATAACCAGTCTTCTTTGCTCTTAAAGGAGATAATATCTGAGGTTAAGAGGTGAAGATAATTAACAGATCCTTTTCTATAATCCTTAAATATTCTCTGGAGAATCTTAGAATATCCATAATAATCACGGCGATAGATAGTCTTATATATCCTTTGCTTTATAAGCCTGTAATCCCTTTTTCTTCTTTGAGAGATCCTAAAGGTGAGTATAAGAATTAAGAGAAGCTCTATTATCAACAAAAGAATGGGTTCTCTATTTTTCTGGAGTAAAACAGAGCATTGACTGATAGACTCCATCCTTCTTGGCAAAAGACTAAACATCTCTTTTAATTCCTCAATAGATATGGCAAACCCTATTCCTTCTAATCTCCGACCAGAAAAACCAGTCATCTTTGAGTTGATTAGACCAATCACCTCACCCCTGTCATTCAGTAAAGGTCCACCGCTATTTCCAAAATTGACAGGAAGGCTCAGTTGAAAGAGCTTTTTATTGTCGTAGCTTAAGCGTTCAGTAGAGCCAATCACACCACAAGCAACTGATGGCTTAAAAGATTTTGGACCAAGACCTAACTCTTGCGGCAATGGATTTCCGATAGTAATGACAGTATCTCCTGGTCTTGCTCGTCTCGGGTCACCTATTTTTACCGAAGGAAGTCTATCTTTGGAAGAAATTTTTAGCAGACCAGCATCAGTCTTTGGGTCTATTTTGACTATTTTGGCTATATAGCCTTTACCAGATTTCAGCTCTACATAAAGGGTATCATAATTCTTAATGATATGAGAACAAGTCAAGATATAGCCTCTCTCATCAATAATAAACCCAGTCCCTATGCGGCAATCCTTTCTGATAATAAGCATGCCGGGCTGATACTCCTCTTGTATCTTTTCAGCCCTGACCATAACTACGGAAGGTGATACTTCGCTGACTACATCAGCGACAGAAGGCTTTTCCGTGTCCGCAAAGGATGCTCCAAAGAAAAAGATTAAGAAGGGAATGGTTTTCTTCATAAAAGATGGGATTGAAGATAGAAAAGATTGACCTTTGGATGTACGGAGATTTCTTAAAGCTCTATAATGAACTTAGCGCACCTACGGTGCGGACTTTTTGTCACAAATATACTTCATTCGTCTGTTGCATTTAGGACAAGTAAATGTCGGATATACACCTCTTT
>JAGUXG010000074.1 GCA_020061965.1 bacterium | reverse complement strand
ATTTTTCATTCTACTTTTACCCTCATCTTAACAGATATATGCTCGGCAATAAGGTTTGTAACCAGACTTATAATGAAAAGAACAGTCCCTATTCCAAAAAGGGCATAATAGTGCGTTGTTCCTTTTGCCACCTCTCCCAATTCAAGGGCTATCGTTGCGGTCATTGTCCTTAAAGGGTCAAAGATACCATGAGGCATAGAGAGGCTATTCCCTGTAACCATCAGAACAGTCATCGTCTCACCGATTGCTCTGCCTACACCCAATACAATCCCTGCACAGATTCCAGAAAAGGCTGATGGAAAGATAACCTTAGTCAAAGTCTCCCATTTGCTTGCTCCAAGGGCAAATGATGCCTCTTTGTAGCTTTTTGGAACGGCCCTGAGGCTATCCTCTGAGACGCTGATAATAGTTGGAAGTGCCATTATAGCTAAAAGGATTCCTCCATTCAGCCCACAAAGTCCGGATGAGAGACCAAAAACATTTGTCAGAATAGGACCAACAAAGACAATTCCAACAAATCCTATAGCCACAGATGGAATTCCGGCCAATATCTCTATGGCTCCTTTAATCATATCCCTTATCTTATGAGGGGCAACATCAGAGATATAAGCAGCCACTGCCACGCCCAAGGGCGTCGCAATGATTATCGCACAGGATACTACTAAGAATGTAGATAAGATCATAGAGAGGATGCCATAAGATGGTTTACTGTATGCTTCTGGATTCCATGATGTCCCAAAGAGAAAGCTGATTATAGAAACATCCTTGAATGTTTTCAGGCCATGAGCAAGGAGAATGGCAAAAATTCCAGCGATGATAAAGATAGAAGAGGCTGCTGTCAGGAAGAGAATAAGATGGATTGCCTTTTCTTTGAGTCTTCTCATTGGACAGGATAAAATCCTTCTTCTGCTACAATCTTTTGGCCTTCTTCACTCAATTCAAACTGGATGAAATTTAATATATCAGAAGAAGGCTCTCCATTTGTGTATTGGTATAGCTGCCTTTCAAGTGGATAACCATTCTCTAATGGTGAAATATAAGGAGAATCTTTGCTCTTGGCAAGTTTTATCACCTTCACTTGAGCCTCATCTTTTATATAGCCTATACCCACATATCCTATTCCACCTTTATCTACTTTGACTGCTTCAACAATTTGAGATGTCCCTATCATTTGTCTCATGTCTGGTGAATAGTCATCCTTAAGAACCCTTTCCCTGAAGTAATTGTAAGTGCCAGAGGCGCTTGTCCTTCCATAAAGTGTTACCGGCAGATCAGGACCCCCAAGCTCTTTGTAGTTAGTCATCTCACCCCTGTATATCTTTCCCAATTCTTCTACAGTCAGGCTACCTATCTTAAGCGAAGGATGGGTGATGATAGCCAATCTATCAAGGCCAAATACTGTCGCCACTGGATCTATCCCATTCTCTTTTGCCTTCCGTATCTCTTCTTCTTTCATCTGCCTTGAAGAGTTGGCTATGTCTGTTTCAGAATTGATGAGTGCTGAAATCCCTACCCCAGAGCCTCCTCCTGTCACAGCAATAGAGAGCTTTGGATTCTTCTCAATAAACCTTTCAGCCAACCTTTGGACAAGGTTGACCTCTGTATCAGAGCCTTTAATACGAATAGCTATCCTCTCTTTCTTTACACAGCCTATAATGAAGATAGAGAAGCAAACAAGCCACAATAAAGTTTTCTGCATAGGTTATATTAAACACTCTTCCTTAAAAACTTGTCAATCTATTATTAAAACTTCCCAAACCTTACAAAAATGGTTATCATAGTTCAAAATTATAGCAATAATTAAGCCAATAAACAATAATAAGAGCATTGTCAATCTCTTGCTTTTAGGAAGATTGAAGTAGATTGATCTTTCTTCTTTAGTTAATCTGTAAATATGCCGATATATATAATGGGGTACCCAATCATTTTAAGACCAGGTAGCCTACGGCTGATGGTTGTGTCTGAGACCACTTTCTCTATTTTGGCATTATTCATTCAATCTTATCTATACAGAATTCTTGCAAAAGTTGGGGAAGTTCTGACCTATTATTTGAATGGTTGACAAAAGGATAGACTGAGGCTACAATTAGGTTATGAAGGTTGAGGAATCACACACAAGATTCAGAGAGTTCGAGAGCCAGATTGAGACAGACAAAAAAATAAACGTCCAAAAACACGGTAAGATATTAGCCAAAGAGGAAAAACCATCAGCATTTGCAGAAAAACTGAGAGAGAGTTTTCGCCAGATAGAGACAAAGAACGAACTTGATGCCCTTCTAAAGGAAGTAGAAAAGAGTGGAGACCAGCTTTTAAAGAGTCCAACATACCAGCATTTGATGGAATATAAGGAGCTTGTCACTATATTTATAAAGAATGCAATATACGGTATCTGGCAGGTAGAGGAAAGGAAAGAGGGAAGATTTGTGGGAAAAGAGAAGGTTCATATTATTCTCAAGAAGATAGATGAAGAATTGGCAAAGTTGACAGAGGAGGTGCTGAAGAGACAGATTGACCCTATAGCACTTGCTGCCAGAATAGATGATATTCGTGGATTGCTTGTTGACTTATACTCGTAAAAGAAAGATTTAGGAACTATTCATTTTATTTGCTCTCTCTTTTTTCGCTTTTTTCGCCAGTCTTTTCTCTTTCAATGTCTTTTCGGCTTTCTTTTTTACATCTTTTTTTACATCTTGACATTTAGCCATAGTCTTCCTCCTTTTATACCAAGTTGCATTTAAACAATAACCAATTGTACCCAAGTAAATCAGGTCTAGCAAAAATTTTGTTCTTAAAAGGGTTCAAGGAGTCGAGGGGTCAAGGATGAGATGAAATCAAGAAAATCCATCACTTAAACCCTTGAATCCTATCCTCCCTTTTATCACATATTTTTTCGGTAAACCTCGTGTTTCTTGAGTATAAATGCAACTTGGTATTATTCTCCGTTCCTTTTTCTCGCACCCTTCGCTACTTACCAGATTTCTTATCCTGCTTCTTCTGGGACTTTTTCTCTTGCTTGTTTGCCTTTTGTTTTTGGCTCTTCTCTTTGTCTTTCTTTCCGCCTTTGTCTCCCATTTTACACCTCCTTTTATTTATAGTCACTTTTTTGTCTCTGCCATTTTTCCCCTTCTTGTTGCCACAAACCCTAAAACAGAGCCTAATAAAGCAATCTGGTCAAATGTAGAGAAGGATGTTGGTATCCCTTGAGCAGTCTTTGGAGCCTTTGGCAATCCATATACTACAGGGTCATCTAAAAGTATATAAAGAACACCGAGTCCTCCACACTCCTTTTCTCCATATAGGTTCGCTTTGCCACCCAAGATATTCACCCTCTCCTTTGCCTTTAATAGAAGCTCATCCCTGTTTCCAAACAATATAGCTCCAGAGGGACAGGTCTTGGCACAGGCAGGTGTAAGGTTATTCTGAACTCTGTCTGCACAGAATCTGCAACTCTGGGCTTTTCTCTTCTCGCCTAACTTTGGTATTTTGAAGGGGCAGTTCATCACGCACATCATACAACCAATGCACTTTGCAGAATTCCTCATCGTGTATCCATCTGTATGCTTGCTCAAAGCCTTCACAGGACAGACATTAACACAGGACGCCTCTGTACATTGCATACATTGCTCTTTTCTGAAGAGCCACTCCATTGCCACAGCTGTCTTCCTCTCCTTGAATCTTACCATGGTCAAGGTTACACCTGAAAGGTCCTTTGGGTTCTGATATCCCTCACCAGCAAAAAATTTTGTCTTTTCTGCTGGTAAGCCATTCCATTGCTTGCAAGCCACCTGACAGCCACGGCAGGCTGTGCATTTTGATGTGTCAATCAATGTTCCTAATCTTGCCATTTCTACACCTCCTCCTGTAAGTGTTGAGTGTATAGTTATAAGAATAAATTACTATTCACTTTCCACTCTCCACTCTACACTATTCACTATACACTTTTTATATCCTCATCACACTACTTTTCAGCTATCTTCTGGACATCACAAAGGAATGCCTTATACTCTGGAATCATAGTATTGGCATCTCCAATGTGGCCGGTCAGGCAATTAGCACTATCACCTGTAGCAATACCACTGTATCCAAAGTGCCAAGGCATAGCTATCTGTTCATAAAGATTGCCATTCAACACAAGTGGTTGGACTCTATCCGTAACCAAGGCATAGGCTGAAATCTCACCCCTGGCACTGGCAATCTTGACCTTATCCCCATGTTTTATCAGCTTCTTGGCTGCTAAGCTCTTGCTTATCTCCACAAACATATCTGGTGTAAGCTCACACAGCCAGGGCAGATTTCTGGTCATCGCCCCTGCCTGCCAATGCTCAGTCATACGGAAGGTTGTAGCAATGATTGGGAATTTGTCTGGGCTGCCCCAGAGGTCAACACCTGCTGTATTCCATACCTTTGTGCAAGGGTTACTCTGCTGGGTTGAGATAAGGTTTTTGACTGGGCTCTCCTGCGGCTCATAATGCTCAGGAAATGGTCCATCTGCTAAACCTTGGGCAAACAGCCTTGCATGTCCTTCTGCATTCATAATAAATGGGTATTTATCCTGTGGTGGCCAGGGACCATCAGGCACATCCCCTATCCATTTCTTTGCGTCTGCATCCCATTTAACCACCCATTTGTCTGGATTCCAAGGATTGCCACTTGGGTCGCAAGCAGCACGATTATAGATGATCCTGCGATTTAGAGGCCAGGCCCAGGCCCACCCAGGATATAACTCAATCTTATTGACTGCATCCTGAAGATTTCTGCGACTGGACATATTTCCATCCTCAGTGTAACTCGCACAATATATCCAGTTACCGCAGGCAGTTGAACCATCATTCTTCAGGTCACCAAACTTTGCCACCTGTTTCTTGGTATTTGTATCATATCCATTTATCTCTTTGGCTACCTTATGCACATCCAACTCATCACCATAATCCCAGTTCAAATCAAAGATTGGCTGCGGAAATGCACCGCTTTCTTTAGAATAAAGCTCCTTCACTTGTTTGCAAAGCCTGTTTATAATCCATAAATCATCCTTTGCCTCTCCAGGCGGATTTACTGCCTTGTATCTCCATTGCATCCACCTGCCTGAATTGGTAATACTTCCTTCTTTCTCAACAGAGGCGGCCGCAGGCAGCAAAAAGACCTCAGTATTAATCTCTGTCGGGTCTATCCCGGGTCTTTTCCAGAATGTGGCTGTCTCTGTCTCCCAGAGTTCCATAACCACCAGCCAATCAAGCTTTTCAAGTGCCTTGCGTTCCATATTGAGGTTTGGACCGCAGACTGCTGGATTCTGGCCCATAGCAAACAATCCCTTGATGGTTCCGGCATACATCGCTTCAAACAGGGAGATGAATGAATAATCGCCGCTTCGCTTGGGCAGGTAGGAATAACAGAAGTCATTCTCCGCTGTTGCCTTATCACCCCACCATGCCTTCAGGAGTGAAACGGTGTATTTTGGTGTATTCTGCCACCAATTGGCACTCTTTGGGTCTTTGGTTGTGGGTGTCCATTTTGTCAAATAATCGGCTAAGGTCTTATTCTCTGGAATTGGGGACTTTAAGTATCCGGGCAAGATATGGAAAAGTAGAGCCATATCTGTTGAACCCTGAACATTTGACTCTCCACGCATAGCATTTATCCCACCACCAGCTATACCCATATTGCCCAGAAGAAGCTGGAGGACAGCATAACTACGGATATACTGAACTCCAACAGTATGCTGGGTAGAACCCATAGCATAGAGGATTGTCCCTGATTTATTTGAAGCACCTGTCATGCAATAGGTTTGGGCCACATTCAAAAATACATCCTTTTGAGTGCCGCAAATCTTAGAGACTGTATCTGCATCATACCTTCTATAGTGTCTCTTCATTAACTGAAAGACGCAATTTGGGTCTTCTAATGTTGCATCTTTCTTCGGAATGCCGTTTTCATCCAATTGGTATGTCCAGGTTGCCTTATCATAACTGCGTCTCTCCGGATTATATCCTGAGAAGACGCCGCTTACCTCTGACAGCTTGAAATCAGGGTTAATAAGATAGGAGGCATTGGTATATTCAACCACATAATCTTTGTGGAAAAGGTTATTTTCCAAACAGTAGTTGATTATCCCACCAATAAAGGCTATGTCTGTGCCTGGTCGCAGTTGAGCATAAATATCAGCTTTTGAGGCGCTCCTTGTAAACCTTGGGTCAACAACAATGAGCTTTGCACCCTTTTCCTTTGCCTTTGTCACCCATCTGAATGACATAGGATGGTTCTCAGCAGCATTTGAGCCAATGACCATAATACAGTCAGAATTGCCAATATCAATCCAGTGATTGGTCATTGCACCCCGGCCGAATGACTCGGCTAAGGCAGGCACAGAAGGAGAATGGCATAGTCTTGCCTGATGTTCTAAATAGACTACCCCCAGCGACCGCATTAATTTTGACCAAAGGTAGCACTCCTCATTATCATGGGCAGCACCACCAAGGCTGGCAATTGCCTCAGTGCGGTTTATAGTGAGGCCATTGGCATCATCCAGCTTAAAGCTCGCATCCCTTGTTGCCTTTACCCGTTTGGCAATCTCTTCTATGGCCCAATCCCATGTCTTTGTCTCCCATTTGAGACTATTTGGTGCCCTGTATAGAACCTGCTTGGCTCTCCTCTCATTGTTTGCCACCTGATACAAGGCACTTCCTTTTGAGCAAAGGGCGCCTTGGTTTATCGGATGATCCGGGTCACCCTCAATGTTGATAATCTTTCCTTCGGATGCCGTGACAATCTGTCCACAACCAACCCCACAATAGGGGCATATAGTAGTTGTCTCTTTCCCATACTTTACATTCAGGGTCTGGGCATAAGCCTTTTGTGGCATAAGGTCAAATATGCCAAGTTCCGATAGTAGAACCCCTCCAGTAACTGTCCCTCCGAGTTTCAAAAACCCTCTTCTCGTAATCTTCATTCTACACCTCCTTTTTACTTTTTATCAGTTTATAGCTAAGTTGATGATCCAGATACTTGGACGATTTCTGTTTGAGCCAGCAATTTGCGATAGACAAAAGCCTGAGCAACCATAACTGTGGGAACAGCAGCAAATAAGCCAATAAATAGACAGAGAAATCCGAGTAAATAGATAAGTCCCAGCAATAGATCAAAGAGAAACAAATTCCACTTAGTACCACTTGTAATTGCCGAACTCCTTTTTAGGGCTTCTATCGGACCAAGTCCCTTGTCAACGATAAAATAATTATAAAACTGAAATTTTATTGCCCAAATAATCCCAGGAATAATTAGCAATATAATCCCTCCAAGAAGAATCAGTCCATAAAGAATTGAGCCGAATAGATACTTGAAAAACAAGGGGGAACAAGAAAAAAGATCAGCGAATTCGCCTCTTTCATTATCACAAAATTCTAGAGCAATTTTGATCAAGCCCATCCCAACTAATATACTTATGACCGATGAAGTGAGAGTAAGAATAATATATAGCAAAACAGATTTTTTGACTAATTCCGCAAGGATAACTGGAACATAACAAAGTAATTCTACTACTATCAAAAGACCAATAAAAAAACCGAGGTTACTTTTCATTGTGTCCCATCCAAAGCGTATCGCCTCACCTTTTGAAAACTTTTGTGTTGCCATATTGCCCTTCGTATCTTTAATTTATACCCAAGTAAATCAGGTTTACAAAGAGAGCCTGAGGTTGTAAGTTTAGGATGTTGTAAGTTGTATGTTATTTGTTCTACTTCCTCAACCTACAACCTGCAACAAAAATCTTCACTAGACCTCGTGTTCCTTGAGTATATTAGAGTATATCCCTATTTCAAGGGAAGTAACGATATATATCCTTTCTATGCATCACCCTTCTGAATTCTATTGCTCTCTCTTTCTTGTCTATTTTTAAGCCTACCCAATACTCTCCGACTTTAATCTTGTAAAGATCCTTAGAGCCTTTCAGTTTTTTAAGCAGCTTCTTCTTAAACAGTTCCTCTTTCAAAATATCTCCAAAGGCTATCTTTTCTATCTCATTTCTTGTCTCTTTGGGAAGTTTGGACAATTCTCTATAAAATGTCTTCCCGTGCTTAATTTGCCACATCTTTTAAGAGCCTCTGGTATATTTTTTCCCCCTCTTTCAGTTCATAAAATTTGTCTTTTTCTACCTCCTCTATCTTCTGGGTCAATAACAAGTCTTCTATAAAATCCAATAGTCTTTCTGGTGTTGTCCTGAGCAATTTGGAAAGAATAAAGACAGAAATTCTGTATTCATTTCCCATCTTTATACCCTCAACCTCTCTCTTTTCTACCTTCTCTTTCAAGAGACCCATCTCTATATTTAAGAGTTCGGCTGATAGCCCTAAGTCAAGTGCCAATGGAACCATAAATATTTTCCTCCAAATCTTTAATTTATTCGAGTATATCCTTCCTTTTGTGCCAATATATCCAGATAAGTTGTGGCTATATCCTCTATTTTGGGGATAATCTCCCTATCATTTGAAAGTTTTCTCTCATCTAATGTTTTGATATAACCCTTGCATTTATCGCAGACATCCACTCTATAGGGACTTGAATCATCTGCCCAGAAGAATCTCAAATCCTTTGCATCTTCTGTGCCACAATAGAGACACTTTATCCGCGAGAACTGCCATTTACAACTGCATATAGTGCACTTGAGAACCCTTTTCCCATCCTCCTTCTTTAACCTCTGGATTAGAGGCTTACTGCCACAGACAGGGCAATAACTTCTAAACCAAAGCTTCTCATCAATCCTCTTTTTCAGCTTACTGGCTATTATTTCAAATATAGGCGACGCTATATTTATGGAGACAAAAAAGAGAAGGTTTTTGTCTATCTTAAGCTTATCACTCAGTCTCTCAAGATAATCCTTCTCATTTGAAATCACCTTCTCTATCACCTCTCTTATATTGAGTTTTTCTATTTTCTTACCATCTCCCAAAAGCTGATATATATCCTTAAATATAGCCTTCAGGCTTGCCTCCTCTATCTTGACTCTGCCGAATTCTACGATTACCTCACCATTCTTTATCTTCTCTGAAAGGCTCTTTGGGGCTTGAAATAATCTCTCTCTCTTCCATCTCTTTCTATATTCAGCCTGAATCGTAAATAGCCTTATATGGAATTCTGCTTGCTCTTTTGAAATCCGGCCTGACTCTTCTAACCTTGAAAGCTCACTTAATAAAGCAGTCATCTGCGTATTTTATTACCTTGACAAAACTTATGTCAAGTATAATTTATAAAGATGTAACAATATTGAAAATGCAATTTCCCATTTTCCGCACCCTTTGATAAGGTTTAACAAATTGAAAGGAAAATGGGAAATTCCTATATTTCGCACCTTCTCGGTTAGATTGGTTGTTTATAAACCAAAATACTTAAAAATAGTTCTTTAACTCTTTCGTAAAAAAGCTAATTTTT
>JAGUXG010000111.1 GCA_020061965.1 bacterium | reverse complement strand
CAAGGAATCAAGGGGTGGAGGGGGAGATGAAAGAAAGATTTGTTAATTCTTCAAACACTTGAATCCTTGAAAGACTGTCCCCCCCTTGACCCCTTTTTTGCAATGGATTCCTTCACTTGGGTAAATAGTTACAAAAACAAGAAAAATTAACCACAGAGAGACAGAGGAGTCCGTACCTTCTTTAGTATATATTTTCTTAACCTTAATAGTAAAGAAGCAAAATGTTTCATTCAATTTTAGTTCCTATATTAGGTCCTGTATTTGTTCTATCGCTATGTATCTTTATTCATGAGCTTGGACATCTTTTAGCTTGCCTTATCTCTGGTGTCAGGGTGGAGAAGTTCTCTCTGGGCTTTGGAAAGGCTCTTTTGAAGACAACCTACAAAGGCTGTGAATACCAATTAGCCTGGATTCCGTTTGGTGGCTATGTGAAAATGGCTGGAGGCGACCTTCCGCATGAGACAAAGGGCGAAAAGGATGAGCTTCATTCAAAACCTTTTTATATTAAAGCCTTTGTTGTCCTCTCTGGAATCTTGATGAACCTCTTGCTTGGCTGCTTTTTGTTCTGGGTTGTCTTTATTGCTGGTGTGTCATACAACCCTTCAGTTATAGGCGAGGTTGAAAAGAAAAGTCCAGCAGATATTGCTGGAATTAAGCCAAAAGATAGAGTTCTTAAGATAGGAAGAGAGGATGTTTCAGAGTGGAAAGACCTTGTCCAGGTCGTAATGATGAATCCAGGAAAATCTCTTGATTTTGTTCTGGAGAGAGGTCCTGAGACTATTAAAAAGAAGGTGTTGGTGGAGAATGTAGAGGGCATAGGATATATCGGCGCCTCTTGCCTTGTTCTACCAAGAATAGGTGAGTTTGTCCCTAATTTTCCTGCAGAAAAGGCAGGCCTAAAAAAAGGAGACCTTGTCCTTTTTGTAGATACTGAAAAAGTAGATACCTGGGAGGAGATGACATGTGCAGTCAGGGCAAAGAAAGAGGAATTCTCTCTTTTAGTAGAAAGGGATAAAGAGAATCTTACTTTTTGCCTTAAGCCAATAATTGTTCACGATGGCACAGCCACCTTTAGCAGGATAGGAGTCCTACCGGATATACCCATTAAAAGATACAGTATAGTTGCAGCCTTGCTAAAAGCCGTATCAGAGACAAAAGATATGTTCATATTGAACATCGTCGGAATATGGAGACTCATTACTGGAAAGCTCTCCCTGAAGATGACTTCAGGTCCAATCGGCATTATTCAGATGTCCGCAACTGCAGCCAAGATAAGTTTTATCAGCCTTCTTCAGTTTACAGCGGCGATAAGTATTTGTCTGATGGTTGTCAATCTCTTGCCTATTCCTATCGCAGATGGAGGGGTTGTCTTGCTCCTCCTTATTGAAGCCATAAGGAGGAAGCCATTCTCTGAAAAGTTTTATCAGCTGGTTCAACAGGTGGGTTTTGCTCTGATTATCACCCTTTTTCTCTTTGTAACCTTCAATGACTTGACAAAGATTTTTCAGTAATATACCCAAAAGCAACAGGCCTAGCGAAAATTTTTGTTGTAGGTTGTAAGTTGTAGGTTTAAGGTTGAAGGAGTAGAACAAATAACATCCAAACATACAACTTACAACATCCTAAACTTACAACCTCAGGCTCTCTTTGTAAACCTGATTTACTTAGGTATAATATCTCTCTGTCTCTCCGTATCTCTATGGTGAACTGAACTGCTATCTATTTTATAAACTACTTCTTCTATAGTCTCCGAAGTCTTGTTGTTTCTTTCTTAAAAAGGTAGGTATCTCAAGGTCTTCTGTAAAGAGTTGTGGGGCTATCCTCTCTTTCTGAGACTCTTCTTGTTTTGGTTCAAACTTGAGTGTAGAGAGGGTAGATTTCTCACGGTACTTTCCAAAACCTGTGGCAATCACCGTAATCTTCATCTTTCCTGTAAGTTTCCCGTCAAGCGATGTTCCAAAGATGATGTTTGCATCAGCATCACTCTTCTCAATGATAAGATTTGCCGCTTCATCTATCTCTGAAAGGGTCAGGTCATCCCCTCCAGTTATATTTATGAGTATGCCTGTTGCTCCTTCAATGGATCCATCTTCGAGAAGTGGTGAAGATATAGCAGAGACTGCTGCTCTCTTTGCCCTTCCTTCTCCCTCTGTCTCACCGATACCCATCAAAGCCTTTCCTTTGCTACTCATAACCGCCTTCACATCAGCAAAGTCTAAATTGATAATTCCTGGTATAGTGATTAGATCAGATATTCCCTGAATTCCCTGGCGAAGGACATTATCAGCCGACTTGAATGATTCAGCCAAGGGTATATTCTTTTCTCCAGATAGGAGTTTTTGATTGGGAATGATGATGAGTGTGTCAACCTTCTCTATCAGTCTTGTTATGCCTTCTTCTGCCTGTCTTGCCCTCCTTGTTCCTTCAAAGAGAAACGGCCTTGTGACCACACCCACAGTCAAAGCACCCAGATCTTTGGCTATCTCAGCAATTATGGGCGCAGCACCTGTTCCAGTTCCACCTCCCATTCCTGCGGTAATAAAGACCATATCTGAACCATATAATACCTCTCTTATTGCCTCTTTGTCCTCTTCTGCGGCTCTTTGCCCAATGGTCGGGTCTGCCCCAGCGCCCAAGCCCTTTGTCAATTTAGCGCCTATTTGAATTCTATTAGTAACAAGATTTGAGTTGAGTGCTTGAAGGTCGGTATTGGCTATAACAAATTCAATACAATCTCCACCTGCCTCAAGCATCCTGCTCACTGTATTTCCTCCTCCTCCTCCCACTCCTATTACCTTAATTTTGGTGTGATTCTGGATAGGAGCTTCTACTTCTTCAAAACTAAACATACTCCCTCCTCAAATTAAAAACTAAAAGTGAAAAAATATCTATACCCAAGTAAATCAGGTTTACAAAGAGAGCCTGAGGTTGTAAGTTTAGGATGTTGTAAGTTGTATGTTATCTGTTCTACTTCTTCAACCTACAACT
>JAGUXG010000065.1 GCA_020061965.1 bacterium | reverse complement strand
CCATCTTCTTTATTATCCTCTCGGAAAGCTTCTCAAGGAGAATGGATAAAAGGGGTTTTGGAGTTAAAGAGATGGAGAACCCTAACCTCTGTTCCCTCTTCTACCTCTTCAAACCGCCACTCAATCTCCATATCAGGGATTGGGCCTATAACCTGCCTTGACCTGATTAAGTCTGGAGGTATAAGCTCTACCTCTGACCTCCAGAAGACCTCTCTTCCTCCCACATCACCCTTTCTCTCAATCACCATCTTACTGTCTTTTCTTTCTACAACCTTCACCTCCTTGTACATCGGGACAAACTGAGGCCACGCCTCAAAGTCTGAGACAACAGAGAAAACCCTCTCCATTTTTGCCTTGATATAAATGGCGTTCTCTACCTTAATCATTTATCGCCACCTCCCTGACCTGTGTCCTGAAAAAGGATTTTATCTCCTCCCATGATATAGCTTTAAGCATATTAGGCATTGGTTCTTTCTCTGCATCATCAAACCAGACCATACTCTTTAAGATACGCATCAGGTTGTAATCAATCCCTTGATATTTCTTTTTGAAAAGCTCAAGGAGTATCTGGAGATCTTCCTGGGTGATAAAAGAGCCTGGCTCTTTATGCCTCATATCCAGCACCACACCATCTGAAAAGCACCACTCTAAAGGAATCTCATCAATCTTTTTAGCAGGCTTTCCTTCTGTCATTGGACCAAAATGATATCAGGAAGAGTCTTTTGACTATACTTCCACCCCTTTTTTTGCAAAATCTGTTGCTTTTGAGTATATCATCGCATTCAAGATAGCAGCCATCTCCTTTGGAACATAAGGCTTTGGAAGAACACCAGAGAAGCCATACTTTTCAAAGTCAGACATTATCGGGTCGTTGGAGTATCCAGATGAGACAATGGCTCTAACCTCAGGGTCAATCTCTTTCAACATCTTAAGGCATTCAAGGCCACCCACACCCCCAGAGACAATCAGGTCTAATATGACAATATCAAATGGCTTTCCAGCTTCCTTCTCCCTTTTGTATATCTCACAAGCCTCTATGCCATTTGTGGCTAAGGCTGTCTCATAGCCAAAAAACCTGATAAGTTCATCTGTCACCTCAAGGACAAGTGGCTCATCATCCATTATAAGCACCCGACCTTCCTTTTTTGCCATATCCTCTGGCCTTTCTTGCTTCCTCCTTTCTGAGGCAGGAAGAATAATGATGAATGTTGAGCCTTCTCCTAATTCTGATATTGCCTCTAATCTACCATTGTGCTTTTTGATGACAGAAAAGGCTACAGAGAGCCCCAAACCACTTTCGCCTTGCTTTGTTGTAAAGTATGGGTCAAATATCCTACTGATATGCTCCTTGGAGATACCGATCCCTGAATCCTTTATGGAGAGCTTGATAAGTCTATTACCTTCTTCCAGAAGGTTCTCTCCAGAAATCTCTATCACGCCGCCACCTGGCATAGCATCATTAGCATTTAAGATTAGATTGGTAATAACTTGTGAAATTTGACCTGGGTCGCACTCAACCTCCCAGAGATTATCTGGTATATGAAAGGAGCAACAAGAAGCAGATCCTGTTAAGGCAAAGTTGGCTACATCTCTTATCAGCCCTGAGATGTTGATGATCTTCTTTATAGGCTCTCCACCCTTAGCAAAGGTGAGTAACTGCGCTGTCAGGTTCTTTGCTTGTAAGATTGCCTTCTCTCCACTGGCTAACATCCTATTTGCCCTATCATCTTTAGTATACATCCTCGCCAGGGCAATATTATTCAAGATTGCTGTCAGAATATTATTAAAGTCATGGGCTATGCCGCCTGCAAGGATACCGACAGATTCAAGCCTTGATGTTTCTGCCTCTTTTAACTCCTTCTCCATCCTTCTCTTCTCTGTAATGTCTGTCAAAAAGTTCAGGATGGCTGGTTGTCCTTCCCAGGTTATTAAGATACCATAAACCTCTGCCCATCTTATCGTTCCATCCTTTGCCTGCCACCTGAAGGCATAGAAAGGAATATCTTCTCCTTGAAGCCTCTTTTTGTAATTCTCGGAGACCAAAGCCTTGTCATCACAATGAACAAAATTAAGAAAATTTTTGGTGAAAAGCTCTTTGTCGGAATAACCGGAAAGCTCTTTTACCTTTGGGTTGAAGAAGACTATCTTTTCGTTCTGAAGAATAAGTATGATTTCATGGGCATTGTCAATTACTAAGCGATACTTCTCCTCTGATTGCCTCAAAGCCTCCTCTGCCTTCCTTTTGGCTGTGATATCACGAGTAATACCAAGGATGCCAATAGCCTTATTATCTTTATCCCTAAGGAATGTTACCCTGTTCTCTGTCCAGATAATAGAGCCGTCCTTGCAAGGTTGCTGAAGCTCAATGGTTCGCCACCTTTGTAGGTCCTTATCTTTTTGCTTCTCTATCTCCATCTCCTCAGCAAAGATCTTCATTACCATCCCATAAAATTCAGGAGTAACGGAATCTTTAATGGTCTGGGTCATCGCCTCATCAACAGTATAGCCTCGTAGCCTCTGAATATATGGACTGATGTAGGTAAACATAAGGTTCATATCCCGTATCCAGATAACATCAGCCGCATTCTCAACTAAGAAGCGATACTTCTCCTCTGACTGACGCAGGGCATCCTCTGCATCTATACGCTTGGCGATACTCTCTTTCAGAAAGTCTATATACTTCTCCCAGAGCCTTTTGGTGATATCCGATTGAGTGATTATGCCGCAAATCTCTTCCTTTTCATTTATGACAATCAGTCGGCGGATCCTGTTCTCCAGCATAATCTTTGTTGTATCATAGACAGTAGTATTTGGCGTTATGGTCTGAACAGGCTTGCTCATCACACCCCCTATCTGAAGCTTCTTTATCTGCTTCTTTCTATGAAAAAGACGAGCCACATCCCTTTCAGTCAATATACCAATAGGCTTTTTATCCTCTTCTACGACGATACAACTGATAGAAAGCTCTACCATTTTTCTTATAGCTTCAGAGAGCAGGATCTCTTTCTGGCAGGTTACTACATTGCGGGTTATTAGGCGTGAGACATCCTTCAACTCAAGAAGGTATTCTGCAGAAAGATTTTGGATGATGTCAGAAATGGTGACTACGCCAGCGATGGAACCACCCTCTTCTACGACCACAAGGTGCCGTATATTATGCTTCTCAAGCATCACATGCACCTCATGGATGTTCGTATCAAGCATAACAGAGAGGATAGGGCTGGTCATCACCTCACTTATCCTTCTCTCTAATGAGTACCCATCATGAAGGACACGGAGGGCATCTTTTTCTGTAAATATGCCAATGGGCTTCTTATCCTCGGAGACTATAATGCAGTTTATCTCCTCCTTTCCCATAAGATAGATAGCCTCAGAGATTGGAGTGTTGGAAGGGATAGAGAAACAAGAGGTGACCAGAATATCCTTAAGCAGTCTTTCTGACATTTTATATTCTCGTAACTATTTACCCAAGTGAAGGAATCTATTGCAAAAAAGGGGTCAAGGGGGGACAGTCTTTCAAGGATTCAAGTGTTTGAAGAATTAACAAATCTT
>JAGUXG010000109.1 GCA_020061965.1 bacterium | reverse complement strand
AGTCTTTCAAGGATTCAAGTGTTTGAAGAATTAACAAATCTTTCTTTCATCTCCCCCTCCACCCCTTGATTCCTTGAATCCTTTTATATAACACTTTCTGCATCAAGACAGATTGGGCGATAGGCACAGTATAGACAGTTGTTTGTGTCTGGCTTGGCAGAGAAATCCTTCTTTCTTATCCCATAAGCCACCCGTTTTATCTTCTCCCCTACTTTTTCAATGGAAGATAGGGTTGGTGTGAAAGAACCTACTAATCCTGACTCAAGGAAATGAAGCTCTACCCTTGGAATCTTTCCATACATCTTATGCCAACAAAGGCTATAAATGGATAGTTGAAGGTTGTCCTGTGCCCTCTTATCTGCCTTTTCTTTCTCTGTCAGCTCTGAGGTTTTGAAGTCTATTATGGTTACATCATCTTCGTCTATATCTACCCGATCAAACCTGCCGATGAGCCTAATATCAGGCGTTGCCATCACCTTGAACCTCTGTTCAATATATGTGGGAATCTTTCCGCTCTTCTCCTCATCTTGCCAAAACCTGCAAATAGCCTTCTTTCCAGAGGCAAATCGCATCTCTTCATGCTCGCGGGATATAAAACCTTCTGACACCCACGATGATTCAAAGACTTTGATCACCTCATCAAGTGTAACTGGCCTCTTCTCATTCTTTCTCATAAAATAAAACGAGACAGCAGAATGTAATGCTAATCCATAGACGACGGTATGATGCTTCTGGATTAAACCTTTTAAGATATGGACATACCGATACTTTAATGGGCAGGTGAAGTAGTCATCTATCTGGTAGTGGCTCAAGGTGATTATCCCTTCTTGTTCCGTATGGTTTTGCTCTGGTTTTTCTGCAAAAAAGGCAAGCTGGGTGAGCAAGGAACTCTTTTTTGTCTTATCTTCCTTAGGAATATCTAATGCTTCAAAGACAAACCTTGAGGCCTTTCTTAAAGCCTTGCCACCATAATCTTTAGCAGCCGTGAGATAGAGTTCATCTTTTGCACGAGTCATCCCGACATAGAATAGCCTCCGTTCTTCTTGAAGGTGAAAGTCTCCAGATGGAAGCGTATCCTTTATTAAAGAAGGGTGTATCTCAAGCTGTTCTGACCGATTAACAGAAGGGAACCTCTTCTCAACCAGCCCAACAAGAAAGACGAACTTAAATTCCAAGCCCTTTGCTTTATGAATAGTGAGTATATGCACCAGGTCTTCATTTGGGTCTATGCCTGCTCCAGCTGGGTCATCGCCTGCTTCCATAAGCAAGTCAAGGTATTTGACAAATTCAGGGATACGGTTATATCTGAGGAGTGGCTCGCTACGCCTGATTATCTCAAAAAACTTGGTGATGTTCTCAATCCTCTTTTCGTTTATCGCTGATCCTTCAGAGAGAAGATTGGCGATATAGCCTGAATCTGTAACAAATTTATACAGAACCTCTCCAGAAGGCTTTGAACCTGAAAGTTCTATGTAACTGCGTATCTCTGCAACAATCCTTTTGGCTATCTCTGCTGTTTCAGAAGATAATTCACCGCAGAGATGCAGAGACTCAGAGGAATAAGATTCTTCTTTCTTTACAATTAAATTCTCTGTGCCTCTATGGTGAATAATTTCTTTCTCTTCTAAGTGATTGAATACCCACCAGAGGCTGCGATTTTTATGGGATGATGTAGCCATACATCTGGCTAAGTCATAACTCTCCATCTGATAGATAGAAGAACTGGCCAGGTAATAAAGGCTCAAGGTATCATCAGGGTCATTCAAAACCCGCAAGAATGAGACGAGCAGCTTCACATCTTCCTGGGAATATAACCCAGATGAACCACTAAAATATGAGGGAATGCCAAGCATATTAAGGCTTCTAATGAATGAGTCAGCTACAGAATTGCTCCTTATCAGGATAGCAAAATTCTTAGGGTTAGCTCCCTGGGCTATCTTTTGTTGAATAAGATTTGCCACCTCATCAGCCTCAGAAGAGACGCTATTATACAGAATAAAGCTCGGTGGTTTTCCAGCATTTGGTGAAGAAGAGATGAGCCTCTTATTCACGTCAGCATAATACTCAAGCCTGTCTGGGTTATTGCATTGGATAAGCCTGTAAGCAGAGTCTAATATAGATTGGCTTGAGCGAAAGTTCTTGGTCAGGATAACCTTCTTATGACAAGGAAAAGAGCTTTGAAAATTCAGGATATTGCTTATTGAGGCACCCCTGAACTTAAAGATAGACTGGTCATCGTCTGCAACAACAGTCAGGTTTTGCCTGTTAGCCACCAAGAGCTTAATCAGTTGAAACTGGGTATAGTTTGTATCCTGAAACTCATCTATGAGGATATACCTAAACCTTTCTTGGTATGCTTTCAGCAAGTCTTTCTGCTCCCTGAATAGCTTCAGGACAAGGATGATCTGGTCTCCATAGTCAATAAACCCGGATTCTTTCATCATCCCATCATAAGCCTTGTAGCTTAAAGCAAGCTCTTCCTGTTTAGCTTTATACTCCCTCTCCTCATCTGAAACCTCTGGCAAGCTTTGGACAAAATCTATGTATTCATCAGGAGTTATCTCCTCATCCTTGCACCTTGAAATGAATGTGGCGAGAGCCTGAAGGTATCTCGTTGGATTTCCAAGGGGTCTAAATCTCTGTAAAGGTAGTCTGAAGAGGTTCTCTCGCAGGAAGATTACCTGCTCAGGCTTTGACAGCACCCGAAAGTCTGGAATAAGCCCAAGCTCTAAGGCATTATCCCGCAGAATTCTATCACCGAAGGCATGGAAGGTTGAGATGACACAATTAGTAAATCCATAAGGCACAAGCACATCCACCCTCTCTTCCATCTCAGAGGCAGCCTTTTCTGTAAATGTAACAGCTAATATCTCTTCGGGTCTGGCAAGTTTCTCAGCTATCAACCAGGCTATCCTCCGAGTGATGACAGATGTCTTTCCAGTCCCTGCCCCAGCAATGATAAGAAGCGGCCCCTCCTTGTGGCACACTGCCTCAGTCTGTTCCTCTGTAAGTCCTTCTAATATCTCCATGGTCAAATTATTACATGCATTTTCCTCTTGACTTTCCATATGCTATCATATAGTATGTATATTAAAATAGACAAGAAAAAATGATAATAAGATGAAGATAGGATTGATTGGATATGGGACTATTGGATGTGGAGTGGCAGAGTTGCTACTTGAAAAGAGAAGGCATTCAGACCTTCAATTAGTAAAGATTGCAGATATTGATGTAGAAAGGCAGAGGGATTTTATGCCTGAAAAAAACCTCTTCACAAGGAATGCCACAGAAATATTGAATGACCCAGAGATAGACACAGTTATTGAGCTTATGGGTGGCATAGAACCTGCCAGAAGTTATATACTCTCTGCTTTTGCCAATGGAAAGGATGTGGTCACGGCAAATAAAGCCCTTCTCTCTTCTTGCTGGAAAGAGATTATGGAAAAGGCGAATCTTCATAAAAGAAGAATAAGGTTTGAAGCAAGTGTTGGAGGTGGCATTCCTTTGCTTTCTGCTATCTCATCGGGGCTTTCAGCAAATAAGATAGAGGCTGTATATGGCATCATAAATGGCACGACAAACTATATTCTGACCCGCATGGAAAAGACCAGAGAAAGCTTTCCGAATGCCTTGGCTGAGGCTCAGAAAAAGGGATATGCTGAGGCTGACCCTTCTTTTGATATTGATGGGATAGATTCTAGCCACAAATTAGCCATTCTTTCCTCCTTATGCTTTGGAAAGACGAGCGTTGTTTCATCTATATATACAGAAGGGATAAGGAGGATTACCCACTTTGACATATCTTGTGCAGCAGAACTCGGATACTCAATAAAGCTTCTTGGAATATCAAGGATGGACAAAGACAGAATGATCATTCGTGTTCATCCTACAATGCTGAAAAAAGAATCTCTGCTCTCTTCTGTCTCAGATGTCTATAATGCTGTTTATATCAAGCCTGATCTAACAGGACCCCTTCTGTTCTTTGGTCGGGGTGCTGGAAGATACCCTACTGCCTCTGCTGTCTATGCTGACCTTCTGGCACTTAAAAATAATGAAGAATTTTATATTCCGCAGGTAGAGGTAGTAGAACCTGTTGACATCAGTGAGGTAATCTCAAAATACTATATTAGGGTTCAGGCAGAGGATAAACCCGGGGTTTTGGCGATGATAACTGGAGTATTAGCAGAACATAATGTCAGTATTGCCTCTTGTATTCAAAAAGAGAGGGGAAAGACTGTGCCAATCATAATGATCACACATGAGGCAAAGGAAGGGGCTATAGCCTCCTCTCTTTCCAAGATAGACAAAAACCCGTTTATAAAAGAAGAGAGCCTAAAGATAAGGATAGAGGAGGTTTAGAGTTGAAAAGACATAGAGCTATACCGAGAACAAATTGAGTCTGCAACAAACAATCCTTTAGGGATTATGGAATAGGAATTAGGGATTGGTTATACCCATAAACAATTCGAGGGTTCCAGGATTCAAGGATTTGATAATTTTGCTTCGCTTGAACCAGTTTAAGCTTGAATTTTCACAAACCTGATCTGTTTTGGTATAACCTATTGTTTGTGGGTATAAATAGTTACGGAGGATAAATATGGCAGATGAACATTCTTTTGATATAGTAAGCAAGGTTGACCTTCAGGAGGTAATAAACTCTGTGCATCAAGCAACAAAGGAGATGAGCCAGAGATTTGACTTTAAGGCGAGTAAGAGTAGCATTGAGTTCAACAAAGATAAGGCTGAGATAATCCTTATTTCTGACGATGAACAAAGAATGAAGAGCGTCATAGATATACTTCGGTCTAAATTAGTAAGGCGAGGTGTATCCTTGAAATCACTTCAATATGGGAAGATGGAAGAGGCATCTGGTGGCACTCGGAGGCAGGTAATTACCCTTCAGCAAGGAATTGCCCAGGACAAAGCAAAGGAGATTGTGAAGATTATCAAGGAGTTGAAGATGAAGGTTCAGGCAGAGATTCAGAAGGACCAGGTGCATGTGAGGGCGAAGAAGATTGACGATCTACAAGCAATCATCTCCATATTTAAGGAGAAGGATTTAGGTATACATATGGAGTTTATAAATTACAGATAAGTATGCTGCCAAAAAGGATTATGAAGAAAAAGATTAAAAAAGCAGAGATTTTGATAGAAGCGTTGCCTTATATCAAAAGGTTCTATGGCAAGTATGTGGTCATAAAGTATGGTGGAGCGGCTATGGTTGATGAAGGGCTGAAGGATTCCTTTGCTTTGGATTGCACCCTTTTGAGGTTTGTTGGCATAAAGCCTGTGATTGTTCATGGTGGTGGTCCAGAGATCAATAAGTTGATGAAGAAGGTAGGAAGGGAGATACGCTTTGTTGATGGCTTAAGGTACACAGACAAAGAGGATATGGAGTATGTGGAGATGGTCTTATGTAGGATAAATAGTGATATTGTCTCTCTTTTGAACAAGCATTCTGCAAGAGCTATCGGGCTTTCTGGAGTTGACTCTTCTATGATACAGGCTCTTCCAATAGAAGGAACGGGGTTTGTTGGGGATGTAGCCAAGATAAATACAGAGCCAATTAAACTCTTGGATGAAGCAGACTTTGTTCCAGTCATAGCTCCCATTGGTGTTGATCGGGAAGGCAGGAGGTATAATATCAACGCAGATATTGTGGCTTCTAAAATAGCTGCTGCCTTATCATCCGAAAAACTTATCATTTTGACGGACACAAAGGGGATATGCGATGGAGAAAGACTCCTTTCAACCTTAAAATCAGAGAGAATAGAGTCTTTAATAGAAAAAGGTTGTATTACAGGCGGAATGATACCAAAAGCAAGGGCTGTGGCAGAGGCAGTCTCTGTTGGTGTTTCAAAGGCTCATATCATTGACGGAAGAATCTCACACTCTATCCTTCTTGAGCTGTTCACAGACGAAGGCATTGGCACGCAGGTAGTTATTTGATCGTATCTATCATTCTCTGTACCTCTTCTGTTGGTTTTAAGTCTTGTGTCTTGCCCAGATAGAGTAAGGCAGATTCATTCTCTTTCTCCATAAGATAAAAACTACCAAGGTTTCTATGGGCTTCAAAGTTTTTGGGGTCAATCTCAGTCATCTTCTTGGTGTGCTTGACAAACCCTCTTTTCCCTCCATATGTCCAATATCTCTGGCTAAGCTCTTTATGCAGAGTCAAAAGCAGATCCTTATTTGTGCAAAGATTATCCATCCTATCAAAGAGATCTTCTGCCTCCTTCTCCTTTCCTTTTTCTAACAAGATAGAGCCTAACTGTTTTGTATTTGAAAAGAGCCTTCCATCATCTGGAAAGCCCTTTAATCCTCTTAAGAAAGCATCTGCTGCCTTTTCATACATACCTCTGTTGGCATAGATTGCCCCAAGGTTATTGTAGGTATTGCCCATATATGGGTTTATTCGGACAGACTCTTCATAGATTGGCAGTGCCTTGTCCACCTCACCCTTCATCTCATACCCCATACCAAGGATAGAGAGCAGAATACCATCATTCGGAAAGAGCTTGCAGGCTTTGTTCATCTCCGCAATTATCTTGTCCGGCCAAACCCCACCCTCATTTTTTCCTCTTTCTACCAGGTAGATTCCATAATTCTCTCTGTAATCACGGCAGAATGGATTGAGCTTGATGGCGTTTTCATACTCAGCCTTTCTAAAGGCTATATCCGCAGAGTAGGTATTCTTTATAAGAAGCCCTAAGACAGCTATTGGAATAAGTCCAAGTAAGATATAAGGCCTTTTGGCAGAAATAGGCTTCACTTTTGGTTTTATGTAAAGGAAGGAAAGCCCCATCAATGCCCAGAATAATGAGGAGATGGATGAAAGTCCAAAGCTAAAGAGGTTCTGGACAAGATAACCCAGACAGCCAGCTGAAATACTGAGCAATGTCACTCTCTCAGAGAAACCCCCCTTAATAATCCTATTTATGGAGAAGATAAAGAAGGTAAAAACCATAGAGTAGTAAGCAAAAAACCCCAAGAGTCCACGGGTTACAGATGTGTCAAATATCTCATTGTGCATCCTGTCTTCATACTCAAAAGCGAAATCCTTTGTGTAGACCTGATAGAGATAGTATGGGTAGGTTATGCCTATGGCTTCAGGACCTACCCCAAAAATAGGGTTGTGCTTTACCATTTCAATGCCAGTCTTCCACATCATCAATCTTGCACCAAAGGAGCCTTTGAACCTCTTACCTTCTTCCATATTTTTTCCAGAAACCTCAGAAAACCTTTCCACCACTGATGTTCCTCCACCCCTCAGGTTATACCACAAAAGAGGGATTAAAGCAAAGAGAGCTAATATAGCCAACCTTCTTACCGGAAGGTTCTTTCTAAGAAAGAAAAGGAAGATTATCAGAATAAGGACTACTTCAAAAAACAGTCCAGCATAGCAGGCACGGGTATTGGCAAAGATAAAACCGAGGAGTATTATAAAGAAAGATAGACCATAAGCAAAAACAAGCCAACCCTTTTTAGCCAAAGTAAATAGAGCCAAGGCTAAGGGCATTGTCATAATTGTATAAGCGCCAAAGAAGACAGGATTCCCAAAGGTAGAGACGACCCTATCCTTACCGAAAGCTCCCCATTGAAGACGCAGAATATTCATTTCATAGTGCTGGGTGATACCAAGGAAAGATGAGAGAACCCCTGCCAGAACAACCACATTTAGTATCCTTAAGATAGCCTCCTTTTCTAAAAGATTTATTGCGGCATAAAAGAGAAATATGTAATTTATAAGGGTGGTAACCCCTTCCTGCCTTTCATAAGAGCCAAAGAATGAGAGGATAGGGCTTCTTCCAAATATGGTGGAAAGAAGGCTTATGGCAAGATAGGTTAGAATAAAAAGGTCAAGAGATGTTCTTATAAACCTTTCTTTAGAGTAAGTCAACCTGTATATCCACAAAGAAGCAATCAAAAGAGAGATTGTCCTTAATAATGTGGTTTTGCTTACGCCGAAGGTAGAGTTTATCCTTGTATCCATAAAAAGGGGTAAGCCAAAAAGAAGCAGAGAGAAGAGGATTTGTAAAAGAATGGGTAAGATTTTTTTCATCATAAGAATAAATATTAAACTCGCGGATCCCAGATTCCCATCTTATTGAGAGATCCCTGTAGAACCTGTTCCTGCCTCTAATTTTTCCTTGAAACTTAATACTGAAGCCACTCTTATCGCCCCTTTTTCTAAACGCAAAGAGTAGTTTTCGGGCGTTACAGAGAGGTTCTTCTTTCTTCCATCTGGAAGTGTAAGCTCTATTCCTTTATCTATTGGCTCAGGCCCTGGAAACAAGATAGGTTCCTTGTAAAACCTGGCTAGGTCTATGTTGGTGATATGGAGCTTCTTTCCAAAAAGCCCGAGATATAGCTCAAACTCAGCAGACCGTATCTTAACAACAATCGTGTTCGTGGCTGTGGCATAATCTATATCAACTATACCATTGACACCAGGAGAATATTTGAAGAATCCTATCTTGACAGTAACATCTGCTGAAAAACTTGTGCCTTCTGGAAGTATAGAGAGTCTTGGATTCTTTGCTACCCAACTATATTCACCCTTATGAATCGGAAGGTTGACACTACCTGTGCCAGTAACCTCGCCTACTGCAGAGAGAAGTTTATTCAGTAAATTTTCTGTGATGACAACACTCAAATCTTCTTCCTGGCAATACGAAAGATTGGGAAGAATTAGAGATAAGAAGAGAAAGATAGCAGATTTTTTCATTAAGCTGTCTCTTTTATCAGCTTTAGGGCAATAATATTTCTCTGGATCTGGTTTGTCCCCTCATAAATCTGGGTTATCTTGGCATCCCTGAAATACTTCTCAATAGGATAGTCCCTCATATAACCATATCCGCCAAATATCTGCAGGCAATCTGTGGTTACTTTCATAGCTGTATCTCCTGCAAAGAGCTTTGCCTGGGCAGACTCTTTTCCGACATCCTTTACCCCTGAATCTATCATTCGACAAACGGAATAGGTCAATGCCCTTGCTGCCTCTATCTGGGTGGCCATATCAGCCAGCATCCATTGGATTCCTTGAAATGAAGATATCGGTTGCCCAAACTGCACCCTCTCTTTAGCGTATTTTATCGCCAGATCTAAGGCACCCTGGGCTATGCCAATAGCCTGAGCAGCAATGCCTGGTCTTGAGTTGTCAAAGGTTCTCATCGCCACGATAAACCCCAGACCCTCTTTTCCAATCAAATTTTCCTTAGGAATCTTACAGTCTGTGAAGATAAGCTCCCTTGTGGCTGAACACCTTATCCCAAGCTTATCCTCCTTTTTTCCAAAGGAAAATCCTGGAGTTCCTTTTTCTACAATGAAACAGCTCAATCCCCTGGCACCCTTATCTTTATTTGTTGTAGCTATTACCGTATAGACTTCAGCCTCTCCACCATTGGTTATCCATTGCTTTGTGCCATTCAACACATAGAAATCACCATCTTTTGTGGCTTGTGTTTTGACTGAGCCTGCGTCAGAACCTGCCCCTTGTTCTGTAATAGCAAAGGCAGCCAATCTCTTTCCAGAGGCTATATCTGGAAGGTATTTTTGTTTCTGCTCCTCTGTTCCATAAAGAAGGATGGGATAGGCACCTAAGGCTACCGCAGCATAAGAGACAGCCACACCACCGCAGGCTTTTGAAAACTCTTCTGTTGCTAAGCAAAGCTCAAGGCTTCCTCCACCAAAGCCTCCATGCTCCTCTGGGATATAAAGTCCAAAGAGGTCAGACTGGGCTATCTCTTTCAGAATCTCTGTAGGAAATTCCCCTTTTTCATCAAGCTCCGCTGCAGCAGGCCGTATCCTCTTCTCAGCTATCTTGTGAGCAAGCTCTATAATCTCTTTCTGTTCTTCTGTTAATCCATAGTCCATTTTGCAATACTATACCCAAGTAAATCAGGTTTGCAAAGAGAGCCTGAGGTTGTAAGTTTAGGATGTTGTAAGTTTGGATGTTAGATGTTATTTATTTCTCTTCTCCAACCTACAACTTACAACCTACAACAAAAATTTTCGCTAGACCTCGTGTTTCTTGAGTATAACCTGTTACTCACTTTCTCTCAATATTTT
>JAGUXG010000069.1 GCA_020061965.1 bacterium | reverse complement strand
TGATTTGACATTTGGATTTTGACATTTGAACTTAAGACTATTGGTCGAGAAAAACAGCAGATTTTGCTCAAGTTTTGCAAATTTGCCAAAGTTGAGATCTTTAATCATCTTTTCACTTTTCACTTTTCTATTTTCAGTTTATACTATTCACTATTCTGCGCCTGTAGCTTAGCGGAAGAGCACCGGACTCCGGATCCGGGGACAAGGGTTCAATTCCCTTCAGGCGTACTGAAGTTATGCAACACTTTAACCACTTTTTTTCTCGCAGTCAATACATAATCTGGCAAAGGGCATAGCCTCTAACCTATCAAGGTCTATCTCTTTCTGGCAACTTTGACAGGTGCCAAAACTACCCCTATCTATCCGCAAAAGTGCCTCATCAATCTTCTGTAGGGTCAGAAAGGCATTGCCCATAATCCCAATCTCCTTCTCTTGCTCATAGACATCTCCAGCAATATCTGCCATATGAATTGAACAAGAGGATAGGTTGCCAGCCTGCTCTTTGGCGCAAGCATGGAGACAATTTTGCCCCAACCCTTCTATCTCCTTCTCCTGTTCGTTTTTCAGCTTAAGAAGCCTTCTCTTAAAGTACTCTGTCTTTGCTTTTTCCATTTATACCTCCGTAATTATATAAAAAATTAAGGCAAAACAATAATTTTTCATCTTTCATTTTTGATTACTCCTTGACATCTTGGACACAGTCCATCTTCTGTAGAGTTGCTCCACATCCAGCACCTCTGGCATTTTGCTCCATCTGCCTTTTTGACAGAGAGATCAAAGCTCTCAGCTTGCCTCAGTTCAACAGAGGAGACAATGAAAAGCTCGCAAAGTGCTTCATTATACTTTTCCAGGATAGAAAACCCTGGCACACCATCAGAGATCTTTATCCCTGCCTCAAGAGAAGAACCGATTATACCCTTTCCCCTCTCTTCTTCAAGCCTTGCGTTTACCTTGTCCCGGATAGAGAGCAATACCTCCCACTCGGAGATAAGGCTTAAGCCTTTTTGCTCCATATCTGGCTTTGGAAATTCCGAAAGAAAGACGCTCTCCTCTTTCTGTTTGAGATACGACCAGGCCTCTTCTGCCAAAAAAGAAAGGATTGGTGCTATAATTGGCAGGATAGATCTTATTGTCTGGTATAAGACTGTCTGGACTGACCTTCTCTTCGGACTATCTGGTCTTTCGCAGTAGAGCCTGTCTTTCGTGATGTCAAGATAGAGATTGCTCAAGGCTATTGTGCAGAATCCTGTTATCAGATGCACCACCCGATGAAACTCAAATCTTTCATAAGCCTGTCCTACCTCTTCTATTAAAATCTGGAGCTTACCCAAGAGAAATCTGTCAACATCCATTAAATTTGCATATTTAATGGCTCTTTCTTCTTCAAAATCGCTTATATTTGCCAGAATGAATCTAATGGTATTCCGTATCTTTCTGTAAGAGTTGATGGTTGTTTCTAATATCTCCTTGCCAAGCCTCATATCCTCCCTGAAATCAGTAGAGGCAACCCAGAGCCTGAGCGGATCTGCTCCGAATTTCTCTATTATCTCCTGGGGAGCTATAACATTGCCCAGAGACTTTGACATCGTCCTTCCATTTTCATCCAACATAAAGCCATGGGTGAGGACAGCCTTGTATGGGGGCTTCCCAAATACAGCTACAGATGTGAGCATAGATGATTGAAACCACCCGCGATGCTGGTCAGAGCCTTCAAGATATAGGTCAGCAGGCCAAGAAAGCCCATTCCTTTGCCTCAGCACAGCATAGTGTGATGAGCCAGAGTCAAACCAGACGTCCAATATATCAGCCTCTTTTTCAAAATCCCCTCCTCCACAATCACACCTTGAATCAAATGGCAAAAGTTCGCTCACCTCCTTTTCAAACCAGGCACCAGAGCCGCTTTTTCTGATAATAAGCGCTACAAACTCTACCACTTCTCCTGTAAGATAGGGCTTTCTGCAGGCCTTACAGATAAAGGCTGGAATAGGGATTCCCCATGCCCTCTGCCTTGAGATGCACCAGTCACCTCTCGTTTCTATCATTGCCGTAAATCTTCTCTCTCCCCAGGCAGGAATCCATTCTACATCCTTTAGACAAGAGAGAACTCTCTCCCGCAACTTATCGTGGTCTATCTTTATGAACCATTGACTTGTGGAGCGAAATATTATCGGTCTCTTGCACCTCCAGCAATGTGGGTATGAGTGGAGAATCTCAGAAGATGAGAAGAGAACTTCCTCTTCTTTAAGAAGACTGAGAAGGTTCTTTTCACACATCAAGACATCCTCTCCAATAAACTTACCCTCTATAAACCTTCCAGAGTCATCTACAGGGGAAAGGATTTCTAATCCATTGGCAACACCCACCACATAATCTTCCATCCCATGACCTGGGGCGATATGAACACAACCTGTGCCTGTCTCTTGTGTGACAAAGTCAGCCCTGATTATCTTTGAGGGTCTATCTAAATATGGATGCTTAGCCACCCTTCCGAAGAGTTCTGCTGGGTCAATCTCTCTTTTCACCTTCCAATTTGAGACCCCTGCCTTTCTCATCACATCCTGGACAAGCTGCTTGGCTATAATCAAAGATTCGCCATCTGCTTCTATCTCCTGATAGGAAAAAGAAGGATTCAAGGCAACCGCAAGGTTTCCCTCAAGTGTCCAGGGTGTTGTCGTCCAGATTAAAAGATTAGAGCCTTCATAAGGAAACTTGACATAGATGGATGTAGAGGCTATCTCTTTATACTCAACCTCAGCCTCAGCAAGGGCTGTCTTACAGCTCTTGCACCAGAAGACAGGCTTCTTGTCTTTATAAACAAACCCCTTTTTTACAATCTCTGAGAATAAGAGCAGGGTGTCAGCAACATAGTCATTGGTGAAGGTAAGATAGGGGTTCTCCCAGTCAGAAAAGACACCGAGCCTCTTAAACTCATCCCTTTGAATATTGACAAACCTTTCAGCATAAGCCCGGCATTCCTCTTTTATCTTTGCATAAGGCGTATCTTTGGGAAGGGTCTCCATAACCTTATGCTCAATAGGAAGCCCATGGCAGTCCCAGCCAGGGACATAGATAGCATTAAATCCAGAAAGACTCTTATGTTTGACAATGATGTCCTTGAGGAGCTTGTTTAGGGCTGTGCCCATATGAATATGCCCATTAGCATAAGGTGGACCATCATGAAGGATATACCTTTGGCAAGGCTCTCTTTTTTCTCGGATACGCCTCTCTATCCCTTTCTCATTCCAGACAGAAAGCATCTCAGGCTCACGGACCTTCAGGTTTGCCTTCATTGGAAACTCTGTCTTTGGAAGGTTTAAGGTTTTGCTGTAGTCCATAGAAGGATATTATATAAAAAGAGACGACTTTTGAGCAATAAAAATTAGAAGCTTGTAGTGATTCAGATTTTTTCGGTAAACCTCGTGTTTCTTGAGTATAGCTTCATCTTTGGACAAAATTCTCATTAGATAAAAGCAAAATAACCAATAACTTTATAAAATAACCAATAACCAAGATACAAGATACAAACAAATCTCAATATCCAATAACCAATCACCAAACATTAATAATTATATCCCTAACCTTATTTGTTTGGTTATTGAAATTTGGTTATTGGTCATTGTTTGGTTATTGTTTCTTGTATCTTG
>JAGUXG010000070.1 GCA_020061965.1 bacterium | reverse complement strand
GAGTTAGAAGAAGAGATTAAAAGAAAAGGTAATGAACAACAAAGTAAGTTTGCTGAGGATATAAACAAAGAAAGATTGACACCCTTTAAGATAGACTCCTCTATATTCCTTCAAGCTACAAAGAGCCTTATTTCTCAAGCCCCAGTTTTATTAAATGACAACATTGTAGAGAGGCTTTTGTTGGAGAGCAAAATAATCACCAAGGAAAATCTGGAGTTTGCAAAGAGCAAGATGAGACAGGGAGAGAGGATTGGTGATGCCTTAATCAGGCTCAATATCCAAACAAAAGCAGGGATTCTTTCATCTTTATCTAAAATGCTGTTCTCCTCTTGAAAGAAGGGTATATGAAAAACATTTTTTTAGTTTCTCTTCTCTATCGACCAGACAAAAGCAATGACTGAGGCTACAGCATTATAGAGGGATGGTGGTATCTCCTCATCAAGGTTGAGTTTAGAAAGAATCAGGGCTAAATCTGGGTCGATGTGGATTGGTATGTTATGCTTAACGGCTATCTCAATAATTTTCTCAGCCACCTGACCCTGACCTTTTGCCACAAGGAGAGGCGCTTTATCATATTCCATCTTATACCTTAAAGCAACAGCTTTCTTCATTTATACTTCAATATCTATCTTAAACTTGTTTAAAATATTCTTTGCCAACTCAATATCAATTTTAGTTATACCCATCATTACTGAAAGAAGAGGAAGATTCTCCTTCAATTTTAGAAAAGCTGAAGGGTTCTCACACTTTACTGAACAGGAGAGTCTCTCAATCTCTTTGGTAATCTTTACAGAGACCGAACCAAGGAATTTCAGCTTAAAAAAGAGGAGGATACTTAAAACCCTTCCTTTTTCTTCTTTTCTTAAGACTATCTCATCTGCTTCTAAATCTATCTCTTCTAACTTTTTTGGTAGATAGAGCATATCCCCTGCGACTATCATAGCTGCTTCATCAGTCTGGGAAGATCTGTCTTCTACTTCTGAAACCTCAAAACAGGATATAGGCTCTATCTCCATAAAAATTTTACCCCAATAGCTAACCCCATCAGATTTGCACCCCATCCACAAACAAGAGGTGAGCAGACGAGACTTAATGACCTCAAAAATAGGCTCATCTCCCAATAGAAGAAAGAAAGAAGAAGCGCTAAGCCAAAACTGGCATATAAGCCGAGCTTAAAACCCCTGAGAATGATGCCCAGGCCAAGCAATGCCAAAATGAATGGGGAGAAGCTGAAGGATGTCCGAAAATGAAACTCTTCTCTTGCTTTTCTTGCAGCCAGACCATAACTTTCAGTCAATCTCATTGTCCTGAAAAGCTCGGTCAAACTCATCTCTTCTGTCTTTTCAGATTTTAAGATTAAAGAAAGAACCTTTGGGTCAGGAAGGAAGACCCTTTTTTTATCAAACCTCTTCTCCCATACCACCTCTCCATTCTCTATCTTCCTCTGGACACCGTTTGAAACTAACCATCCATTCTGATACTCACCCTCTTTTGCATAAAGCTCTCTTTGAGATGTCTGAATCCTGATTGAGGATGCAGAATTTCCGTCTAATCTACCTATGGTGATAAAATGCTCTCCAATCTTAAAGTCGAGCTTATTATTCTCTTCTTGGCCTTGGCTACCACTCATCAACTGTTTTGTCTTCATATATTCCTTGCAAGCTACTGGAAGGAGAGTCTCGTTAAGATAGAGTAAGCCCAGACTCAAAGTCATAGAGATGGTTGAAACAAGAGCTATTATCGGCAAATTAGAGATGCCAGAACTACCAATCGCAGTAAGCTCATTATCAGCAGACATCCTTCCTGAAAAAGAAAGAACAGCCAGAAGTATAGAGATGGGTGTGGCAATAAGGATGTTCTCAGGGACTGAAAAGAGAAGAAATCTTGTTATCAGAAAGAGGTTTGGGCTTCTTTCCAGAAACCTGTCTAATGAGGAGGCAGTTTGACCTATGAGAAGTAGCCCATTTATGAGTATAAATGAGAGGAAAAAAGGTTTCATTATCCCTTTAACTATATAGCGAGTTAATATCTTCATATTTTTTGCTCCTTGCAAAAAAATATCTTGAAAGCATTCCTCCACCAATAAGAAACAGAATTAGATTGGGTAGCCACATCACCATTCCAGAAATGCCTGCCTTCTTTGAGAACGCCTCACATCCAATAAAGATAATATAATAGAGCAAAATGATAAGGCAGGATGCAGAGAATCCAACAACCTTCTCCCTTCTCTTTGTTCTAAGACCAATGCCAGTCCCAACCAAAGCAAAGAAGAAGCAAGCATAAGAGATTGCCTCTCTCTTATGAAACTCTGTAAGCATGGCTGGGTTCTCTTTGTGTCTCTTGGCTGCATCCTTAAGCTCATCTCCTGTATAATGGTATATCTTCTTTTCTGGAACTTCTCCCTCCTCATACTTTCGCAAAAGAAGGCCGTGCTCCGAAAACTTCAGGATATGGTAGCTTGAAAGGTCTCTGTCCTGCTGATGGATAACACCATCAAAGAGATTAAGAGCCAAAGAATCGTCCTCCTTCACCACTCTCCCTCTCTTAGCAAAAATGGTGTTGTTTTCTTCAGTAAGGTATATCTGATAAAGGTCTTCTTTGTCAACCCTTTCCACATATATATCCCCTTTCTCAAGTTTAACAAAAGCCTTTTCCTCTATCAAGAGATTTGGCTTTTTCTTCATAAGATTGTCATAAAGCAGGTTGAATTTGAAGGCTGAAGAGGGTGCTACATTCTGATTTATGGAACTTGTCAAGATAGAAAGGCAAAGACCAAAACTTAAGGTTACAAGGATAAGCCCTCTTATACTAATGCCACAGGACTCAATAGCCACCCTCTCAGAAGAGGTAACGAGCCTTGCCCAGGATAAGATGACAGCCATCAGAAACCCCATAGGCACAGTAAAGCCAATGGTTGCAATAAGAGAAAAAAGGAGTAGATAACCAAAAGAGATTATGGGTATATTTTTGAATAGAAATTTTCCAAGATATAGCCCCTTTTCCATAATGAAGATGAAGAGAAAGAAACCTGAACTCATCAGAAAATAAGAGAGAATGTCTTTGACAAAGAAGCGATAGAGTATCTTCATCTATATTTATAATATACAAACCTCAGGTGGAAAATTCAAGAAAAGAAGCAACGCACCAGCTATCTTTTTGAGAGCGTAAAAGGATAGTCATTCAGATGTATGCCGAGATGAAAGGTGTATTTTGCTGATTGAAAAGAAGATGGGAAATTAAAAAGAAAAAATCTTACTTGACACCTTTTGGGAAAGAAGATTAAGATTTTACTTAACTTTGGCAAAAATCCAAATTTTAAAGCTTAAATGTCAAATGAAATCCAAAGTTCAACAGAATGATTCAGAAGAAGTCAATGGATTTACGAAAGTCTATGAGAGAGATTGCCGAAGCCATAATCTTAGTCAGAGAGATTTGAAAATGGAAAAAAAGGGTCTTATTATTGTTGAAAGCCCAACAAAGGCAAAGACTATAAACAAATACTTTGGGGATAGGTTTAAGGTGATGGCCTCTATGGGTCATATCAGGGACCTGCCAGAGAAAGAGCTTGGAGTAGATATTGAAAACCGCTTTAAGCCAAAGTATGTTGTGACTGAAAGTGGAAAGAAGATATTGCCGAGATTAAAATTGGCAGCAAAGGAGACAGAGACTATATTCTTGGCTGCAGATTCAGATAGGGAAGGAGAAGCGATATGCTGGCATATAGCTATGGAGCTTGGAAAAAAGAAGATACACAGGCTCCTCTTCCATGAGATAACCAAAGAGAAGATTGAAGAGGCTCTTTCTCATCCTGCCAGAATTGATATGCAGAAGGTGAATGCACAGCAGACAAGGAGGCTTCTTGACAGGCTTGTTGGCTATAAGGTCTCACCCCTCTTAGGAAAGAATGTGCAAAAAGGGCTATCTGCTGGAAGGGTTCAGAGTGTGGCCCTGCGAATAATAGTAGAAAGGGAGGCAGAGATAGCCTCTTTTGTCCACGAGGAGTACTGGACAATCACCGCTTTACTTTCAAAGAATGGCAAAGAGTTTTCTGTAAAACTTACAGAAAAGAACGGCAAGAAGATAAAGATAGAGAATAAAGAAGCCTCTGAGGCTATAGCTCTTGAACTTTCAGGCAAAGATTTTGTGGTGGCTAAGGTGACCAAGAGACTGAAGAAGAGAAGCCCTTCCTCACCATTCATCACCTCAAAACTCCAGCAAGAGGCTTTCTCTAAATTGGGATTTGCAGCCAAGAAGACAATGACTATCGCCCAGGAGCTTTATGAAGGGATAGATGTTGGAGAGGGGCCAGTTGGTTTAATCACCTATATGAGGACAGACTCTGTCAGGGTTTCTGATGAGGCTATAGCTGAGGCAAGAACCTGGATTAAAAGGGAGTTTTCCAAAGAATATCTTTCAGAAAAACCACGGGTATTTACCAACAAGAATAAGGTTCAAGATGCCCATGAAGCTATCAGACCCACATCTTGCCAGCGAAATCCTGATGAAATAAAGGGTCATCTTACTGCTGACCAGTTTAAGCTCTATAACCTTATCTTCAAAAGATTTGTCTCCTCGCAAATGGCGGATGCAAAGATTATGACTACTGATCTGGAAGTAGCTTGTGGCGATTATATATTTTCTGGCATAGGTTCTATCCTTCTTTTTGATGGATACTTCAAGGTCTGGACCTATGATTTAGAGAAGGATAAGATCATTCCAGAGCTTCATGAAAAGGATATTTTGAAGCTCATAGAGCTTTTACAAAAGCAGAACTTCACCCAACCACCTTCGAGATATACAGAAGGCACATTGATAAAGTGTCTGGAAGAGAACGGCATAGGCAGGCCATCGACCTATGCGTCTATTGTCTCTGTAATCTTTAACCGCTCATATGTAGAGAGAGAAGAGGGAAAGATCAAGCCAACAGAGCTTGGTAAGACTGTCTGGGGGTTGCTGAAAGAGAGTTTTCCAAAGCTATTTGAGGTGAAGTTTACAGCCATGATGGAGGATGACCTTGATAAGATAGAAGAAGGAGAAAGAGCTTGGCTTGAGATTTTAGATCAATTCTGGGGACCATTTTCTCTTAGCATTTCGGAGGCAAAGACAAAGATGAGGAATATTAAGAAAGAAGCAGAAAAGCCTACAGATATAGCCTGTGATAAGTGTGGAGCAAATATGGTTATAAGACCAGGCAGGTTTGGAGAGTTTCTTGCTTGCCCGAACTTTCCCAAGTGTAGGAATACAAAACCCTTAGAAGGGGAGAAGAAAGCCATCCCTGAAGAGACTGACAAGGTTTGTCCAAAGTGTAACTCGGCACTTGTTATCAGAACAGGAAGAACAGGAAGGTTTCTTGCCTGCAAGGGCTATCCTAAATGTAAATATACAGAGCCTATATTAAAGATTCCCTGTCCAAGGTGCAAAGATGGGATTCTAATCTTTAGAGTTTCAAAAAGGGGCAGTTTTTATGGTTGTAGCCGATACCCTGACTGCGACTACACTACAAATGGTGAGTTCTTAGAAGAGACCTGCCCTTATTGCAAAAAGAATCTGATCAAATATAAGGAGAGGGTCTTCTGTGTGGATTGCAACTATACGAAGGAGAAGGAATAACAACAATCCAAGCTTTTTATCTTGAGCAATAAAATAAGAAAAAAGAAAATGGGACTAGTTCGTTTTCTGTCTATTGAAACAAAGATCAATGAAAAGGCATTGGAGAAAGAGATAAAATGGCAATTAGGGTTTTAATTTTACTCGTAGTATTTAATACAAGTCTGGTATCTGCTATGAGCAGTAGCAATTATATTATCTCTGTATCTGGCTGTAACCAGGGAGGAGGAAGCAGGGCTTCTGACAAATACGGGATGAATGATGCTATCGGACAGGGAATAATAGCGGATATAAAGAGTAGTAATTATAGTCTATCTGCTGGTCTAATCCCTATACTGTTTCAATCAGGAAGACCAGCTTTGCTTACCTGTGCCCCAAATAACAACAATGTCAAGGTATATCCAAACCCATATAAGAAGGGTGATGCTAAATTTGGTGGAGATGGTCTCTATTTTGACCAACTAAGTGCTGGTTGCACCATCAAGATATATAATATTGCTGGTGAGTTGATAAAGGAGATAGACAATCCAGGTTCTATCAAGGTTTTTTGGGATGTGACTAATATCGCTTCAGGTGTCTATATCTACACTGTAACAGGTGGAGGCGGAGGAAAGTCCGTAGGTAAGATTGGAATAGTAAAATAGTCCACAGTCGACGGTCGATAGTCCATAGCAAGAAAATCTATCTTTTTAATCTATAGACTCCTGGGCGAAGCGAAAAACTATATGGAGAGCTTGGGTTGTCCCATTATGTCTGTCTATCTTCCAAGTTTTAATGACGAAGCACCCATATCCCACAGTTGATATTATTATTGAGATAGGTGGAGGCATCCTCCTTATAAAGAGAAAGAACCCACCTTTTGGTTGGGCTTTGCCTGGTGGCTTTGTTGATTATGGAGAAAGTTTAGAGGATGCAGCGGTAAGGGAAGCAAAGGAAGAGACAGGTCTTGATATTAAACTTCTCAGTCAGTTTCACACCTACTCTGACCCAGATAGAGATAAAAGGATACACACTATTTCAACGGTCTTCATTGCCAAAGCAGATGGAGAGCCAAAGCCAGGGGATGATGCGAAAGATCTATTGATATTTCAGAAGGATTCCCTACCAGAGGAGATGGCTTTTGACCACAAAAGGATATTGGATGATTATCTTGTTAAAATTGGCTCAGGAATCTAATGTCATTGGCAAAGAAGGCTCTAATATCGGATATACCGAACTTTAACATAGCAATCCTTTCTATGCCAAGCCCAAAGGCAAATCCTGTCCATTCCTCTGGGTCAAAACCAACATTTCTCAAAACATTCGGGTCAACCATTCCAGCTCCCAATATCTCAAGCCAGCCGGTATTCTTACAGACACGACAACCCTTATACTGACAGAGGATACAACCAATGTCTATCTCGGCAGATGGCTCTGTGAATGGAAAGTAACTCGGCCTAAACCTTACTGGCACATCTTCTCCAAACATCTGATGGAGGAAACACGCCAGGACACCCTTCAGGTCGCTGAATCTGATATTTTTATCAACAAGAAGACCCTCAACCTGATGGAACATAGGCGAATGGGATACATCTGCATCCCGCCTATAGACCCTGCCAGGGACAATGATTCTAATGGGTGGCTTTCTCTTCTTCATTACCCGTATCTGAACAGGTGACGTATGGGTTCGCAGGAGAAGATTGTCACTGATGTAGAATGTGTCGTGCATATCCCGTGCTGGATGATCTGGCGGAATATTCAGAAGGTCAAAGTTATATTCGGTCTGTTCTATCTCTGGACCCTGCTCTATCCCAAATCCCATCTGAGAGAATATCCCTACAATCTCCTCTTTTACCTGATTTATTGGGTGTTTCCTTCCAAGCCTTACTGGAATCTCTGGCACCGTTTCATCAAACTCTTCTTCTTTAATTGAAGATATACTCTTTTGGGTTAAAGCAGCTTCTATCTGCCTCTTTACTTTATTGATTAAGGCTCCAATTTTAGGTCTTTCTTCTGGACGCAGGCAGGAGATAGACTGGAGAACTAAAGTAATTTCGCCTTTCTTGCCAATGTAAGCAACCCTTATCTGATCAAGCTCCTCTATTGTTTTAGCTCCATCTATCTTTTGTAAGGCAGATTCCTTGATTCTTTCAATGCTTTCTATATCCACTATAATTAGCTATCAGCTGTCAGCCTTAAAGACTGATAGCTGATACCTGAACGCTTACTATAAAGACTATATTTCTAAAAGTTTCCTGGCTATCTCTTCTGCATCATAGCCTTTTGCCAGATTGGCTTTTGCCAATTCAACCTTATCCTGCCTTATATCAGGAATGTTAGACATAAGAGCTTTCGCAAACTTTATGGCCATATCCCGATTAGAAAGCTCCTTTGCTAAAGCAGAGATAGAGACCTTATCCTGTTCAGGTGAGACTGACTTTTCAGCACCTTTTGTGCCTTTCTTCTGAATGTCTCCTATATTTATAACCTTCCCTATCTTATTTATATCCATCTCTTCTCCCCTCCTACATTATATATCGGCTTTTTTTAGAATAAACTTTAATGAAATTTTTATATGCCTTTTTAATCTTACTTTTCACTTTTCACTTAATACTGATTTCCTCCCCTGAGAATCCCAGAATGCGCCATCTTCCTTTCTGAAATCTGCTTTTCTATATTATTTTGCTCTTCTTTTTCTTCTTCCTCTTCTTTGGGAATATAGTCTGCCATTGCTGCATCCTTGCTTGAGTATATCCCTCTCACATTCAACTTAAACTCTTCTGGATTTGTTGTGGCATTGAGTGCCTCCTCATAGGTTATCATTTGTCTTTGATAGAGACTGACTAAAGATTGATTAAAAGATTGCATGCCATAGAATCCACCTCCAGCAATAGCCGCTGAGATCTGAGAGAGCTTATTTTCCTCAATAAGCTTCTTTATCAGTGGCGTAACCACTAAAATTTCGCAACCAGGAACCCTTCCCACCTCTACATCACATCTGGGAACCAATCTGAGTGAGACTATTGCCTTTAAGCACATAGCCAATTGTAGCCGAATATGTCCGTGTTGGTGAGGAGGATAAAAGTTTATGATTCTTTCAATCGTTTGGCTAGTATCTATGGTGTGCATTGTGGTAAGAACAAAATGCCCAGTCTCTGCCGCAGACATAGCTGCCTCTAAAGAAGGAAGGTCTCGTATCTCACCAACCATAATTACATCAGGGTTCTGCCTGACCACATGCCTCAAGGCAGCAGCAAAGGAAGGGGCATCCATCTCAACCTCCCTTTGACTGACGATAGACTGGTTGTCTTTGAAGAGAAACTCAATAGGGTCTTCAATGGTGATAATATTCTTTCTCTTTGTCTTGTTTATATAGTCTAACATTGAGGCCAATGTTGTTGATTTTCCAGAACCTGTGACGCCTGTTGTCAGGACTATTCCCCTTTCTGTGTCAGCAATATCCGTAATTACTGGGGGAAGATTGAGGGTTTCAAAGGGAGGGATATTGAACGGAACAAGACGAATAGCCATAGCCACAGAATTCCTCTGGCGATATATATTGACCCTGAACCTACCAAGACCTGAGGCAGAATAAGCCAAATCTATGCCCATATCCTCTTCAAACTTTTTTCTCTGTCTTTCACTCATCACCGAGTAGGCAAGTCTCTCTGTCTCAACTGGTAAAAGGATCCTCTCCTTCCACCTTTCGCTTGGAATCTTTGTGAGCTTACCTCCTAATCTTACCATAGCCGGGGACCCAGCTTTGATATACAAGTCAGAGGCTTTTGCCTCCACCATTTCATAGAGTATTCCTTCTATAGTCTCCTGAGCCATATTGTTGTTTAATAAACCATTAGTTTAATGAAGTATAATTCTTTTACTATATCTTGTCCAGAATCATTTTTTGTTTTGGTGTAACAGCATCTAAATTTCGTTGAATTTAGGTTTTTTGTGGGTTATACTTATCTGGAACGTAACAAATAGTAAGCTATAATAGCTACAAAATGAAAAAGATACTCTTAATGATTGTCATCTCCCAGATAGCCTTTTCATCACCTCTGAAGGAGATAGAGAAAGACCCAACTCTTTATGATAGAAAATGGGTGACTGTAACAGGCAGGATAAAAGATGTAAGGTTTCTGGTATCCAAAAAGGGTAGCAAATACACCACATTCTCCTTAGATGATGGAGCTATCAACATCTTCAGTTACACCCACCTTCCTTTCAAAGATGGAGATAGGATAATAGTGAAGGGCATTTTTCACAAGGCAGGGAATGGGTTTGGTATGGAGATAAAGGCAGAGCCAGAGGATATAACTAAAGTTAAGAGACTAAATGAGATAGCTATCGGAATTATTCTTATTGTTGCTCTGGGCTGGTCATTATACAGAAGATATAAAGCAGGAAGGGATGTAGCTTATGAGATGGGTGCAAATTTTGAAGGATATGTCCAAAACCTCTTTTCAGAGAATGAATGGGCCATTTCCAAGACAGCAGGCGATCTATCAAGAAAGTTAGGCAGAAAGGTTGAACAGGACTCAGAACCTGACTTTGTGATGAGACACAAAAAGGAGAACAGGCTATTTGCCATTGAATGCAAGTTCAGATCAAACCTCTGGAAAGGGAAAGAAGAGTATGGACTTCTTTGGGCGCCAAGGTATAAGATACATAACTACAATAGATTTTGGAAGAAAGAGAAAATTCCGGTATTTATTGTGATTGGGCTTTCTGGTCTTCCCTCTGCACCACAGCATCTCTTTCTGATCCCTTTGCCTCACCTGCCGCACCAGTTTATCTCTGAAAGTAGGCTAAAAAAGTTTGAAAGAGGCGCAACAGATAAATTTTCTCTCAAAGAATTTTTGTAAATCTTTTGTTGACGAAAGAACAATAATTTCAATAATATAATACTGTGGGATTTATAGATAAGATTGTTAATGCCATAAAAGTGTTATTCAGAAAGGAGGCTACATTTCTCTGTGATAGCTGTATGTTGGACTGGCGTAGTGCTTGTGATAATCCGCAAAGACCAAATGTCCAAAAGTGTCGTAATTACAAAAAAAGATAAAGAGTTTGGTAATTGGTTAGATGAAAAAAGACTTACTCTGTGTATCTTGTCTTGAACCAGCCTCAATCTGGAGGATATTCAAGCTCTCTGATGAACTTATGGAAAGGTATGATCAAAAACCTTTGCAGAATAAGAATATCCTTCTTTTCTTTGAGAAGCCATCACTAAGAACAAAGGTCTCCTTTGAGGTGGCAATCAATCAATTAGGTGGTTCCTGCTTGTTCTTGAGCGACTTAGAGATAGGGCTTGGCAGCCGAGAAGAAGTAAAGGATGTGGCCAGAGTCCTCTCCTGTTATGTTGACTGCATCATTGCTCGAGTATTTTCTCATCAGAAATTGATTGAACTGGCACAATATGCTACTATTCCTGTCATCAATGGACTTTCAGATGACAGTCACCCCTGTCAGGCACTCTCTGACCTATACACTATCTGGAAGAAAAAGGGTGAGCTTATGGATATTTCTCTCTCTTTTATTGGCGATGGAAGCAATAATGTGGCTTCATCACTTATACTTGCCTGCTCTATGATGGGCGTGAATATCACTGTTGCCTCTCCTAATGGGTATTATCCAAGAAAGGAGGTTTTAGATAAGGCAGAAGGCTATGCCAAAGCAAGTGGTGTCCTGATAAAGGTTACAAGTGACCCAGAGGAAGCAGCTAGATCTGCTGATCTCCTTTACACAGATGTCTGGACAAGCATGGGACAAGAGAGAGAGAAAGAGGAGAGACTAAGGGTCTTTTCTGATTTTCAGATAAATGAAAAACTCCTCTCTTTAGCCAAGAAAGATTGTCTAATTATGCACTGCCTTCCTGCACACAGGGGAGAGGAGATAACAGATTCTGTAATTGAAGGTCCAAACTCCATTGTCTTTGCTCAGGCAGAGAATAGGCTTGTTACACAAAGAGGAATATTAGTTTATCTGTTGACATGAATCCAGTTCTAATTTTTCAAAAATAACTGGACGAAATTAAAGCTAATAGATGGTAGAATTGGATAGATGGTAT
>JAGUXG010000235.1 GCA_020061965.1 bacterium | reverse complement strand
TACAACATCCTAAACTTACAACCTCAGGCTCTCTCTGTAAACCTGATTTACTTGGGTATAATAAGAATAGTAGATTTTGTAACACGGTATAACTTTTTTATTGCTTATTTTTTAGATAATATATACACTGATATAAACTTAAAAAAGGAGGAGTTTATGGAAGCTTTAGTTGCGGGTTTGATGACAGCAGGGTTTGGTTTGGCAATTGCCGCTGTGGGTGCGGCTATAGCTCAGGGAATAGCTACGGCAAAGGCAGTGGAGGGTATAGCCAGGCAGCCTGAAGCGTCTTCCAAGATTCAAACGCTTCTCATCATTGGGCTTGCCTTTATGGAGTCGCTTGTCCTCTATGTTTTGCTCATCTGTATGCTGGAGACATTTCTTTTTGCCAAGCCACTTTTGGATAAGTTATTAGCTCGTTAAATAATGATTGAGATTAATGGTTGGATAATCTTGGTTCAATTGGCAAGCTTTCTTGTCCTGATGTTTGTTCTGGCAAAATTTCTATTTGGGCCAATCTCTCTATTTCTTGAAAAGAGAAGGCTTCAGATAGCTGAATCCTTTGCTCTTGTAAAAAAAGAGCAGGAAGAAAGCTCTAAGTTGATGAAAGAGGCAAGGGAAAGGTTGATAGCTACTGAAGATAAGACAAAGATTACTTTAGAGCTGGCGATAAAAGAAGCAGATGTAAAAAAGAATGAGATTATTGGAAAGGCAAAGGTAGAGGCAGATGAGATGGTGAGAAAAGCAGGCTTAGAGATTGAGAAGAAGAAAGAGGAGGCAGTCTTAGAGATTAAGAAGGGCGTAGCAGATATGGCTATTGCCTGTGCCAGGAAGATTATAAAAGAAGAGATAGATCAGGATAGAGCACATAGGCTGATAGATGAATTTAGCCAGAAGGTCTCTCTGGAGGATATTAAGTGAGGAGAGCCAGGATGGACCCGGCAGCAAAGAGGTATGCTCAGGCTCTATTCATGGCTGCCAAGCAAAGAGGAAGGGTAGAATCGCAGGAAAGGGAGTTGGGAGAGATATCTAAAATGATTTCACAGCATCCAGATATATGGAGATTGCTCTCCTCTCCTGATCTTCCATCTTACGAAAAGAGAAGGTTGCTTAAGGAGATATTTGCCTCAATGGGCCAGGACTCCTTTTCCCTTCTCTTCCTCCTTTTAGAAAGGCAGAGGCTCTCTTTGATAAGCCAGATTGCAGAAAGTTTCTCATATCTGGTAGACAAAGAAAGCAATAGAAAGATAGTTATCCTTACTACGGCTATAAAACCTAAAGAAGGTGCTTGTTTAAGGCTTGCAAAGAAACTTGAAGATGCTTTAGGGTGCAAAGTCATATTAAGGGTAGAGACAGACCCAGAAATTATAGGAGGAGGAGTCCTTACTATTGGCGATAAAAGGATAGATGGAAGTATTGCTTCTGACCTTGAGAGGATGAGGAGAAAGATAATCAGTAATTAAAATGCTTCATTTATACCTAAGTAAATCAGGTTTACAAAGAGAGCCTGAGGTTGTAAGTTTAGGATGTTGTAGGTTTGGATCTTATCTCTTCTACTTCTTCAACCTACAACTTACAACCTACAACAAAAATTTTCGCTAGACCTGTTGCTTTTGGGTATATAGGTATTATAAATCTTATATGACCTATAATACCTATAGCCTTTTGTAGGAGGAGATATATGGCTGAGATAAGAACAGAAGAGATAACCCGGGTTATATTCTCTGAGATTGAGAGGTTTGAAAAGGAGTTGGATATTGCCAAGGTAGGCACAGTCATTCAGATAGGAGATGGTGTTGCCAGAATCTATGGGTTAAAGGATGCTATGGCTGGTGAGCTATTAAGATTCGCCTCTGGTGTTTCAGGGCTTGTCTTAAACCTTGAGGAAGAGACCATTGGCGCTGTAATTATGGGCCCTGAGAATTCTGTTAAAGAACAAGACAAGGTCTATTGCACAGGAAGGATAATAGATGTTCCAGTTGGGGAAGCACTCTTAGGAAGGGTTGTTGATGGCATTGGCAATCCTGTTGATGGAAAAGGAGAGATAGTAACCCCTCATAGAAGACCTGTTGAGGCACAGGCGCCATCTATTATCAGCAGAAAGCCTGTTTGTGAGCCTATACAGACAGGTATAAAGGCAATAGACTCTATGATTCCTATAGGCAGAGGACAGCGTGAGCTTATCATTTCAGACAGGTCACTTGGAAAGACAGCCATTGTTGTTGATACCATACTCAATCAGAAAGGAGAGGGCGTTTACTGCATATATGTAGCTATTGGACAGAAGCAGTCAAATGTCGCTCAGGTGGCTAAGATATTAGAGGAAGCAGGTGCAATGGAATACACAACAATTGTCTCTGCCACAGCCAATACACCAGCACCACTTCAGTATATAGCTCCTTATGCTGGTTGTGCCATAGGCGAATACTTCAGGGACAGCTGCAGGCATGCCTTAGTCATTTATGATGACCTGAGTAAGCACGCTCAGGCTTACCGTCAGATGTCTCTGCTCCTCAAGAGACCACCAGGCAGAGAGGCATATCCAGGGGACATATTCTTCCTTCATTCAAGATTGCTGGAGAGGGCGGCAAAGTATAATGATGCTCAAGGAGGTGGTTCGCTGACAGCACTTCCTATTATAGAGACGCAGGCTGGAGATGTCTCAGCCTATATACCTACAAATGTCATCTCTATCACTGATGGCCAGATATACTTGGAATCAGGGCTATTCTATTCAGGGATACGACCAGCCATAAATGTTGGGCTTTCTGTCTCAAGGGTTGGTTCTGCGGCCCAGACAAAGGCGATGAAGATGGTGGCTGGTGGTTTAAGGCTTCAACTTGCCCAATATAGAGAGCTGGCAAAGTTCGCTGAGTTTTCCGAAGACTTGGATAAAGCAACCTTAGCTCAGATAGTAAGAGGGGAAAGAATGGTGGAGATTCTAAAACAAGGACAATATCAACCTATGCCAGTTGCTAGACAGATAATGATACTTGAGGCGGGTGCTGAAGGGTTTCTTGATTCCATAAAAAAGGAGAAGGTTTCTGAGTTTGAAAAGAGATTCTTTGTTTTTATGCAAGAGTCTCATCCAGAGATAGAGAAAGAGTTGGCTGAAAAGAAAGAGTTTGTTGGTGACCTAAAGGAAAGGCTTGATAGGTGTATCTCAGAATTCAAAGAGATATTTGAAAAAGAGCAAAACTACTGTTGACTAACAAAACCCAGTTGTATGTGCTGGGCGAAGTCAGTAATCTATCTGAAGAGACAGGCAGAAGCAAGATAGATTTTCTCCGGGGTATCAGGGGTGGTATGCTTGGAAGGAATT
>JAGUXG010000154.1 GCA_020061965.1 bacterium | reverse complement strand
TGTATCTACAGGGATGTAAATCCCTGTTCCTTCAGGGAGAAAATCCTCGCTGCGAACCACTACTTGCCATGCTGACCCCTCAATATCAGCTATAGATAGCGTATCGGCATTATTATGCTTACGTAGCTTATACCTGACTACCGTTGCCTTTGTCTGGCTCATATCACCCTTACCTCCATTTTATAAAATTTAATTAAATTTTGAAATATTATAACCCTTTTCTCTTTTCTCTGTCAGCCACTTTTTAGAACTTCTCCAACCTTCCCTCATCCCTTTGTGATGCCTCTTTCTCTTCTTCTATTGCGGTATAGGCAATCTTTACCGCTTCCTTGCTTATATCCTCATATACATTTTCCATTGTCTTGTAGAATTCCTCCTCTGTTTCCAAAAAGAACTGGGGGACACCAAGGCGATGTAGGAGGGCGGCATTTAAGGATGGAGGCTTCAAGGAAAAGTGGTGCTCTATACCTTTATCCTCCTTCCAAAATGTTACAGGGTCATCTGTTAATGGTTCGGCTGGCTCTTCCTTTTCTTCCTCAGTTTCCCCCTGTCTTTGTTTTTGAACAATACCACCCTCTTTTTGTAATGCCCCTAATACATCTTCCTTGTTCTTACCCCTTAGATAAAATATGAGGAATGGGTCTCTATCAAATGCCTCACCGATTATATAACAGGCTGCGGCGATATGCTTGCAGGGATTTGCCCAGTCAGGGCAGGAGCAATTAGCCTTAAAATCCTTTTCAGAGGTAGGGAATAAGGATACCTTTGCCTTTTTAAATACCTCCTCAATATCCTGTGGCATCTGCCCGGCAAGAAGGCTGGCAGAGAACCTCACTTGAGCTGACATAGCCTTAATAACTTCCTGCCACTCTTTATCTTGCAAGGTCTTTACCTTTATCTCTATGCTATATGGCCTAGTTTGCGAACCCTGAACCTTTGAGGTAATAAGACCATAGCCTATCTTGTAGTCTATAACCTGTCCAGCCCTGGCATATCTTCTTCCTCTATCAAGCCTATTTGACCAACCAAAGCCATCCAGCACCTCTAAGAATCGTTTTGCCCACCAGGTTTCGCCTATCTGACCTGTCTTTTTTCGTGCCTTTAGCCCATCCTTTACAGGCTTTGGACTTTTTCGCTCATAACGAGGGTAATAATCCCAATATCCCATCTTACTCCTCCATCACTGCCTCTTGGCGTAGGCTAAAGAGCTCGCGTAGTTCTTTAGTAGAAATCTCTGTAATCCAATCTTCACTTGCTCCTACAATCCTATCTGCCAGGCCCTTCTTTCTCTCCAGCATCCCATCTATTCTCTCCTCAAGTGTTCCCTGGCAGATGAATTTATGCACCATCACATTCTTCTTCTGTCCAATACGAAATACCCTGTCTGTTGCCTGATTTTCTACTGCTGGGTTCCACCATCTATCAAAATGAAAGACCCTGCTTGCCCTTGTAAGGTTCAGACCAAATCCACCTGCCTTAAGGGAAAGGACAAATAATCTGGGCCCATCTTCTTTCTGGAATCTTTCAATCATCTCTTCCCGTTTTTTCCGTGATACCCCACCATAAAGGAATAACACCTCACCAAGGAAGGTATCCTCAAGATATGACTTTAGCATCTTACCCATCTGTGCAAATTGGGTGAATATCAAGGCACTATCCTTCTCCTCCAGGACCTCCTCCAGCATCTGGGTAAGCCTTTCCAATTTCCCTGAACGGCCCTCAATCTTACTCCTATCATGCATAAATAAGGCAGGGTGATCGCAAACTTGCTTCAGTTTCATAAGCAAGGCTAATACCTCTCCCTTTCTATCTATCCCCTCCTTTTTTTCTATTTTTTTCATCATATCGTCTACTGTGGCTTGATAAAGGGTTGCTTGCTCTTTGGTAAGCGGGCAGAATGTTTTTGCCTCCACCTTTTCTGGTAGGTCAGTGATTATTTTAGGGTCAGTCTTCAGGCGACGCAGGATAAATGGTGAAATTATACCCTTTAATCTCCTGGCAGCATCTTCATCATTATACCGTTCTACGGGAATGGCAAATTCCCTCCTAAATTTAGTCATATTGCCCAAGTATCCTGGATTTAAGAATTCCATAATAGACCAAAGCTCTGATAATCTGTTTTCAATGGGTGTGCCGGTAAGGGCTATCTTCATATCTGCCTTGAGGCCTCTAACAGCTTGTGCCTGCTTGGTATAGGGATTCTTGATATTCTGTGCCTCATCAAGGACTATGTATCCAAAGTCAAGGGCTTCAAAGGTTGTTTTATCACGATGGATTAAAGAAAAGCTGGTAATAATAACATCTGCCTTTTTTGCCTCTTTCTTAAACCCCTTGCCTTTGAGCCTTGTTGTGCCATGGTGAAGTAAGACCCTAATATGGGGTGCAAATCTATTGATCTCCCTTTCCCAGTTACCCATAACTGATGTAGGGCAGACCAATAATGAATGCCCTTTTAATCCCTGATTTTTCTGATGAAGTAGTAAGGCAATAAACTGGATAGTCTTGCCAAGGCCCATATCATCAGCTAAGCAAACACCCAATCCAAATCTGTTCATATAATCCATCCAGGAGAAGCCCCTAATTTGATAAGGACGAAGGCTTCCTATGAAGTCTTTTGGTTGAGGCAGTTCGGAAAGACTAAGATTGCCTTTTAGTCTCTCTAATAGGTCTTTCAACCAACCCTCTGGCTCAATTGTAGAAAGTAACAATTCCTCCTCATCACTGCCGCCCAAAGAGAGCCGAATAATCTCTGAATAGGAAAAACCCTTTTTTGTCTTGAGGTATTTTAAGATATTCTCTTGTATATCGGGCTGGAATTCAACCCAACTCCCCCTGATATTGACCAATGGAATCTTAAGCTTAACCATTCTCTCAAACTCTTTTTTGGAGATAGTCTTATCGCCAATGGCTATCTCCCAGTCAAATCTTATAAGCTGGCTGAGCCCAAATCCAGAGCTTGTATCATCAGGGGGTATAGCCTTTATTGCTACCACAGGCCTTGCTCCTTTTCTCTGCTCCATGTTCCAGAAAGAGGGGACGAATATCCCAAATCCGCATTCTTTAAGGAGTATTGCCCTCTCTTGCAAAAATGAGTAAGCCTCATTGGTATTGAGGCTTAGGCTGTCGTGTTTAGAGACAGCTAATGCCCGTTCAAGCTGAGGGAAAAGCCTCATTGCCACCCCTAAATCAAAAAGCAACTGATTTAGAAAATCTTGCTTTAACACCACCATAACCTTTCTTTTCTTTCCCTCCCAGACATCCTTTACATCAATCAAGAGGCTTTGGTCATCAAGGGATTGGAGGAGGAATTTTAAGTTCCATGGCTTGGTATGGTCATCAGGCTCATTGAGCTTAAAGCATGTTCTAAAACCCATGGCTTGAGGTTTTGTCTTAAGTGGTGATACCCAATCTTTGAATTGGCTAAAGAGAATATCTGGCTTTCCTGTTTTTAGAATGTAGCCTTCTGATTTTTCTTCCACAAAGAACTCACCCAGATTATAGCCTATAGAATCCCAGATTGTTTGATTGAGGAGGAAGGTTAAAAAATGCAAGATAAGTTTTTCTTTTGAGGGTATGTTTTTTATAGCAGCACATCGGATGCTATCCGGAAGAAAGGTTTTAAGCTTAAGAAAACAACCCCTCTCTTCATCATTTATAAATACAGGTTGCCAAAGAGAGATAAGCTCCCCTTTCTCTTTCTTTTGCCATTTAAGATAGGGGAGGAACCTCTGCCCGACTAATAGTTCTAATCCAAACATAGTAATTTTACCTAAAAATATCAGGTCCTTACCCAATAATATCTTCTTCTCTTTAAATGAGGTCTCATCAAGGGTGGCAAGAAATCTTAAGACATGGTCATCTTTTACAACTAAGCCTTGTGTTCTCCATTCCTTGAGGGTTGGTTTATCCTTTATCTCAACATCCATCAAGGATGAGGGCAGAGGAAATAGAGGATAAGATGGAAGGAGTAAGGCTTGCTGATGGCAAGTTGCGGGGATTTTAAGAAAAGAGAGGAGTTCTTTTGAAGATAAGGCATAAGGATGGGTATTGTTCTTTTTTGGTTTAGTAGGCAGATGTGGCTTTAGAGATTCCCCCCACAGAAATAGACTGCCTTTTGGTATAACTTCATCACCTATAATCCATACACCATGCAATATCATATCTTAATCACCCTTAAATTTCCTGCCTTTTTCAATCATTATAACAAAATCTACCTTAAAATATTATAACTGGACTTTGGCAAATTTGTAAAACTTATTGATAAAATTAAAGATTAAAAATCAAAATTATGACTTGTCTTTTCTGCCAGCTCAAGTGCCCTCTTTGCACTTAAAAATCCCTTCCCAAGCCTACCTGCTCGCAACTGAAGGTCAGCTAAGTTGCGATAACCAATAGAGGCGGCTTCCCATTGTTCCTCTTTAACATTAATTTCCAATTTTCCTGTATATAACCATTCAGCCTCTTTTGGTCGGCCTATGTTCAAAAGTACCAACTCTGCCTCATTGAGCAGCCAACTCTGGTCGCTCTTTTTACTTATACTCAAGAAACATAGGTCTACCGAAAAAAAGCAACACTTTACCCATCTGAAGTAAAATTTTATAAGTCGTTGATTTACAAGTACTTACGATTTTGCCAAAATGTTTAGTGAAATCTCGTAAGTTGTTGAAT
>JAGUXG010000045.1 GCA_020061965.1 bacterium | reverse complement strand
TCCAAACTCCAAAGGCACATCTGACCGTATTCAGAACAAGTAAATCCCGAAGAATTTTTGTAAAGATAGATTTAGGTGAAATTATGACCTTATTAAATTTTACACTTGGCAAATTAAGCTACTGTAATATTATACTATTAGTAAGGTAGGTATCTGTTTACTTCCTATGGAATATATAAAGATTTCTGCTTCAGGGAATAGGTTTGTGTTGATAAATAATCTGGATAAACAGATAGAGGCTAATTCTGAGTTGGCAAAGGGGCTTTGTCGTAAAGAAGGTGTAGATGGCTTACTTGTCCTTGAGCCAACAAAGGATGCAGACTTTCGGATGAGAATCTTTAACCTTGATGGCTCAGAGGCAGAGATGTGCGGCAATGGGGCAAGGTGTGCAGCCTGGTTTGCCCATTGGACAGGAATTACTGGTTCTAAATTGGAGTTCAAGACAATTGCTGGAAGGATACGAGCTAAAGTTTCTGATTCTAAGGTGAAGGTTTCAGTGGGTGAGCCAAAGGATTTAAGGCTGTATATTCCAGTTGAACCAGAGCTTTATTTTGTAAGGGTGGGTGTGCCTCATACGATCATCTTCTGTGATGATGTAGATGGCTTTGACCTGAAGGAGATTGGACCAAAGATAAGATACCACAATCTCTTCTCACCAGAGGGGACGAATGTAAATCTTGTTCAGGTGACAAGTCCTAATAAGATTAAGGTGAGGACTTATGAAAGGGGAGTTGAGGGAGAAACCCTCTGTTGTGGCACAGGCTCTGCCAGCTCCTCTTATATCTCGCACCTCGCAAAAGACCTGCAATTTCCAATTACAGTTGAGCCAAAAAGCAAAGAGGAGGTGAATGTCTATTGGGAAGAGGGTTTGCTTTATATAGAAGGCAATGTAAAAAGTGAAAAAATGAATAGTTAAATTTTTCACTTTTAGTTTATTTAAGGAGAAGAAGATGAAAAGAGTATTGATTGGGTTTATTTTGGGGTCAATGGGTTTGGTTTATGGACAAATGGTTGTTCCAAAGGGAGCAGAGACAACTGTTTATGTTGATGAGTTTGGAAAGAAAGGGACAAAGACTTGTGCTATCCTTACAGGAAAAGCGACAGTTCTTGAGAAGAAAGGGAGTTGGACAAAGGTGAGCCTAACTGGATGGGTTCGGGCTGATAAGATAAAGGAGGTTAAATCAATTCTACCAAAGGTAAGAATAAAGACAAGTCTTGGAGAGATAGTTTTAGAACTGTTTTCCGACAGGGTGCCAAATACTTGCGAGAATTTTATAAAATTAGTTAGCAAAGGTTTTTATAACGGCGTTATCTTCCACCGCGTCATTCCAAACTTTATGATTCAAGGTGGTGACCCAACAGGCACAGGAGCAGGCGGTCCAGGCTACACCTTTGCTGATGAGTTTCATCCTCAATTAAGACACACAAAACCTGGTATTCTCTCTATGGCAAATGCAGGCCCAAACACCAATGGCAGCCAGTTCTTCATCACTGTTGCTCCAACACCCTGGCTTGACAACAAGCACTCTATCTTTGGTGAGGTGATAGAAGGAATGGATGTGGTCAATAAGATTGCCAATACAGAGAGAGATGCAAGAGACAAACCCCTGAAAGATGTAGTGATGGAAAGCGTGATAATTGAAAGGTGAGTAAGTCGCAAACATTCAGGTGAATAAATAGCTCGCATTGATAAGGGCTGTTTAGATGTAGTAGAATCTGGAATGATGAGGGTGTTAACAGGTGCTTTAAGGTAAGTTCAATAGCCTCTTTTACCCCTTCTCTTTATCAGAGGCTCTTTCAAATTGCAAAAAAAAATCAGTAACCTGCGTGGTGGCCAGCAATAGGATAGGCCAAAATTGACCATAATTTTGCAACGGAAGCTACATTTTCAAGATGTTCAATCAGACTATGCCACTTACCTTCTTTATTGGTTGAGTGAGTATAATCTTCTTTATTCATCACTATCACTCCTTATTCTTTAGCAAACCTATTGTTTGTGAGTATTTCCTATCTTAAACTCTGTCCCAGTGATAAGCCTTTTAAAGTTTGGAATATGCTTTATCACTACGAATATTGCAGAGATTAAAGATAGAATAAAGACAGAGGTTTTATCTCGCAAGAGAAGAAGGATGAAGAGAGGAAGGGAAATGGCAGCAGTTGTTGAGCTCACAGAGATGTATCTTGTAAGAAGTAAAACTATACAGAATATGCTCCCTGCACCTAATGTCGGAACTGGTGCTAATCCTAAAAAGACTCCGCAGGTTGTTAGGACACCCTTTCCACCTTTTCCTTTTAGAAAGATTGACCAGTTATGGCCACAGATAGCAGAAAACCCGGCTGAGATTGCTACCCATTCTGACAGACCAAGATATAGGGCAAAAAAGGGGAAAAGAAAACCTTTTCCTATATCAAAAATTAATGTTGGAAGGCCATACTTCCAACCTGCTGTCCTCAAAACATTAGTAAACCCAATATTTCCAGAGCCTACTCTTCTTATGTCTATTCCCTTTAATCTAACGAGGAGATAGCCTATCGGAACAGAACCTAAAAGATAGGCGGAGAGGATAACAGCTGGAACGATCACATCTCCTCAGCCATCTTAGAGAGTCGCAGAACTAAGGTCTTGCTTAAATTTGCTGCAACAGTAGGATTTTCCTTGAGAAGTTCGTTGAATCCCCTTTTATTCATAATGATTGCCGAAACATCGCTCATAGCAATCACAGAAGCTGTCCTTTCGACCCCAACCAAAAGGGCTATCTCTCCAAAGAAGTCTCCCTCTTTCAAGGTAGCCACCTTCTTTTGCTCATCTTCAAGGATAACATCTGCCTCACCTTTCTTCAGCACATAGAAGTAGTCGCCCAGTTCACCCTGTCTCACCATATAATCACCCTTAACAAACTCCTTTTCAGAGAGCTTCTCAGCCACACTTTGAAAATCCTCAACAGAGAGGCTGGAAAAGAGTGGCACCTTCATCAACATAAGCACAGTTTGATGATCTAATTGCATTCTACACCTCCTTAATTGTAAGCGTTGAACGCTTAAACTTTAAGTATTATAAGAGAATTTATGTTGCAATGTCAAAAAGATTTTGAAAAAACGATTTATTCTCGGTATAAAATCTTATCGTTTGCTACTCACTACTTTAATTATCGCATCACGCATTGAAGAGAGACTGCCTGTGCCACCTAAATCAGGGGTGATAACATCTCTATCCTTCAGGGTGACAGCTATTGCCTCTTCTATCCTTCTGGCTATATCCTGCTTGCCGATGTGCTTGAGCATCATCACCGCAGAGAGGAGAGCAGCTAATGGATTTGCTCTATCCAATCCTTTGTATTTTGGAGCAGAGCCATGGACAGGCTCAAACAGGGCAATATCCTTTCCAAAGTTTGCACCTGCGGCCAAGCCCAAGCCTCCAACAAGCCCAGCACACAGGTCTGAAAGGATATCTCCAAAAAGGTTTGTGGCAATAATAAGATCATAATCTTCGGGTTTTTTTGTTAACTGCATACACATATTGTCTATAATTCTATCTTCAAACTGAATATCAGGGTAGTCTTGGGCAACGCTCTTTGCTGTCTCAAGAAACAGACCACAAGTGCATTTAAGGATATTTGCTTTATGGATGGCTGTAACCTTCTTTCTGCCTTCTTTCCTGGCATACTCAAACCCAAATCTCACAATCCTTTCTGAAGCAGACCTTGTGATTATCCTGATAGACTCTGCAGCATCCTTGCCGACAAAATGCTCTACACCTGAATAGAGACCCTCTGTATTCTCGCGAATGATAATCAGGTCTATATTTTCATACCTTCCTGGTATCAAGCTCTTTGCTGGTCTAACCCCAGCATATAAGTCAAGCCTCTGCCTCAGTGTCACATTTATTGACCTGAAGCCCTTTCCGACAGGCGTAGTGATTGGCCCCTTTAACCCAACCTTATTCCTTTTAAGAGATTCAATAATCGGCTCAACATCAGGCGACTCTTCGTTCCAAACGACCTCTTCCCATTCTATGGAAGCACCAGAGGCTTCCAATATCTGGCAAGTAGCTTCAATAATTTCAGGACCTATGCCATCACCTTTAACTAATGTTATCTTCATTTTATAGTTTGCCAGAGGAGGCGCAAAGACTCAAGAGAATTTGATTATACCCAAGTAAATCAGGTTTACAAAAAGAATTAGGTTGTAAGTTTAGGATGTTGTAAGTTGTATGTTATTTGTTCTACTTCTTCAACCTACAACCTACAACAAAGATCTTCGCTATACCTCGTGTTCCTTGAGT
>JAGUXG010000001.1 GCA_020061965.1 bacterium | reverse complement strand
TGAAATATTCCAGTTGCTATTATGCTTGAGCCTTTGGCTGTAATCACCTTTGTCCCCTGGGTTTGGGTGGAGACAAGGAAGGTTACTGAGAATGTGCCATTATTGCTGGCTTTAGTTGTTGTGATTGCCTTGTGAGTGCCAAAAGAGATGGCTATCTCTTCTCCTTGGACAAATCCATCGCCATCCACCCATACCGTATCCCCTACCCTACCTTCTTTTGGATTGAGCCCAAGCCCTGAAAAGACAAGGAATGTTGTCGTGGCAAAGAGAGTTCCGCTTGTCGTCTCTATAGCTGTAATAACAGCCCAACCTGCTGGCTGGTTGTTTGGAGCAGTGAAGGGTATAGAAAATGTCCCATCTTCTTTTGCAGAGTACTCACAAGTGATTGTCCCTCCAAACCAGACAGTTATTGACCCCTCTCCATTCATTCCACGACCACAAATAGCTATCTGAAAACTGCCAGAACCTGTCCTTCCAGAGGATGGAAATACATAGGTGATCTCTGGAATGATGAAGAAGGGAGTAGTGAGTAGGGAGTAGGGAGTAGTTATGGTAATAATGGTTGTGCCGCCGGGTTGGGTGTCTATAATAAATGTTATCGAGAATGTGCCAGAGGCTGAGGCATTGGTAGAAGCGATTGTCTCGTGTGTGCCAAAATGAACGGTGATGGTGCCTTGTGAAGCATAACCCTTGCCAAGAAGGCTTATGGTCTGCCCAATCTTTCCGCTTATAGGTGAGACGGAGAGATAGGAAAAGATAAAGAAGTTGGTAGTTAATAGCGAACCGTCAGTAGTAACAGTAATTACCTTCGTGCCATAGCTCTGGGTGTCAACAATGAAGGTTACTGAGAATGTGCCAAAGGCTGTAGTTGTGGTTGTGGTAATAGTATTATGCGCGCCAAAAGAGATAGTGATAGTGCCTTTAGCCTTATATCCTCTGCCCTCAATGGTCACTATCCCACCGATTGTGGAAGAAGAAGGCTTGAGTAGTGTAATCTCCTCCTTTATACTGAATATCGTTGTATCATAATATCCTGTTGGGTCTTGGGCTGTTATCACCCGACTCCCATCCGTTTGGGTGTTCACTATAAATGTTATAGAGAATGTTCCAGAAGCATTTGATGTAGCCGTGGTTATCGTCTGATGTGTGCCAAAGTCTATTCCTATGACACTATTGCTATAACCCCTTCCACAGATTGTCACGCCTTCTCCTATCTTGGCTGATGGAGGAGCAAGAAAATATATCTCTGGCAGGACAAAGAAGGTCGTGGTTGCCACTACAGATAAACCTACCCTGGCTGTGATGGTTACTGAACCAAGCGGACATGTTGTCACTCGGAATGTTACGCTGAATGTGCCTGCTTGCGATGCTGTACCTAAACTAAAATATGTATTCTCTCCAAACTCAACATCTATAAGGGTAGGGTTAGCTGTGAAACCTGCACCAACAAGGGTTATTAAGGTTCCAACAATGCCATTTATAGGATTCAGGAGGATAATCTTTGGTTTTAAGATAAAGGAGGTAGTAGCATACCTTAAAGATTCACTCATGGCAGTTATTATACCTCCATCTTTTGGTTGTGTGTCTACGACAAAGGTTATGGAGAATGTTCCAGAGGAATCTGTGACTGTAATTGTGGTTATGGTCTGATGTGTGCCAAAAGAGACAGTAACCGTCTCATTCAAGGTAAATCCTGAACCTCTTATGGTGATAGTCTCATTGATATAACCTTCTTGCGGGACTAAGCTATAAATATTCGGGATGATATGAAATATTCCAGTTGCTAGAATGTCTGAGGTCTTTCCTTTGGCTGTGACTATTTTTGTCCCTTGAGTTTGAGTGGAGACAATAAAGGTGGTATTGAATTTTCCATCTGCGCCTGATGTTATAGTGGTGATAGTCTGAGAGCTTCCGAAGGATATGATTATCTCCTCTCCTTGGGTAAACCCATCGCCACCTATATTAACCTCCATACCCACCTTTCCTTCAGGAGGGCTGACAGAAAGACCTGATATGACAAGAAAAGTTGTTGTGGCAAAGAGTGTTCCATTTACCGTCTCTAAGCTTGTGATGATAGCAATGCCTGCTGGTTGATTACTTGGGGATATGAAAACAACAGAGAATGTGCCATTCTTTTCTGCAGGCCAGCCATACACAACAATATTCTCATTAAACCAGACAGTTATTGACCCTATTCCATTCATTCCACGACCTTCAATGGCTATCTGAAAACCACCTGCACCTGTCCTTCCAGAGGATGGGGAAAGGTAAGTTATGTCTGGGATGATAAAAAATGGACGAGTGATGAGAGAGCAGGAAGTAGTGGTGGTGATTATTCTGGTTCCTCCTGGCTGGGTGTCAACAATGAAGATTACTGAGAAGGTTCCAGAGGATGAGGCATTGGTGGAGGTGATGGTGTAGTGTGTGCCAAAGTGTATGGTGATAGTCCCTTCTGCTTCATAGCCTATTCCTTCTATGGTGATAGTAGAGCTCACTGAGCCTTGT
>JAGUXG010000090.1 GCA_020061965.1 bacterium | reverse complement strand
CCAGACTACATCGCTGACAGACATTTACGATGATTGACACCTTTTAAGCCAATTAGAATTCAAAGAGCTTCTTGGCACACATGTGTTTAGCTTCATCTTTGGACAAATTCTCAATATCCAATAACCAATCACCAAACATAATCATATTCTCTAACCTTTTTGTTTGGTTATTGAAATTTGGTCATTGTTTCTTGCATCTTGTTATTTTTGCTTACTTTATGCACAATACTATAATCTAAAGATTTAGCATGGATACTATATTATAAAAGCCTAACCCGGCGTTTGAGTTGGGCGAGTCGCCGCAACTTAAGCTTGATCGTTAGGAAGAAAGAAAAATAGAATGAGTCCTTATGAAATCTTGGTAAGAACTACCAATAAAATTGATCCTGGCATTCTAAATCTACCCCCCACCTATTTTAGAAGAGTTTTATCACCACCCTGAATACAAGAGGGCTGACTTACCATGTGCAAACGCAGTCAACACCCGCAAGAATTTTATTGTTACATTTCGGAAATTATTAGTTGATAAATTCAATTTGGAAAAGATATAATTACCAGATAACAATGCAGGTTGAGATAGCTACACCAGAGGCAGTTCTCTTTTCAGGAGAGGCAGATTCAGTAAGTGCAATAGGAGCAATGGGAGGAATGGGGATATTGAACAATCACACACCCTTATTATCAAGTCTTTTGGAAGGGAGGGTGAGGATTGACGAGAAAGAGTTTGAGATAAAAAAGGGTTTTCTTAAGGTCTCAGACAATAGGATAATTATTATTACAGAAGGAGTAAAATGAGAGTTGCAGAAGTAATAAGAGAAAGTGGAATAATTAAATGGGTTAAAGGGAAAAAGAAGAAACAAGATATAATCAAAGAGATGGTCTGTGCTTTAGCTACCAAGTATGATTTTGATAAAGAAGAGGTTATAGAGAGTGTTCTTGCTCGGGAAGAGGTGATGAGCACAGGGCTTGGCCAAGGCGTTGCTATTCCTCATGCAAAGGCAAAGAGCGTGAGCAAGGCTATGATTGCTATCTGCCAGTGTGAGGGAGGCGTAGAGTTCAATAGCCTTGATGGAGAACCAGTCTATTTGATCTTTTTATTGGTTGTGCCTGCTGAGGCTTCCAACTTTCAAATAAAGATACTCGCCAGAATATCCCGCCTTCTAAAGCACAATTACATTCGCGAAAAGCTCAATCTCTTAAAGACTCCAGAAGAGATGTTGGAGTTTATCTCTCAAGAGGAAGAGAAGCACTTGCCACTGCCATAATTCAGAGCGAAAAAAAATCAAGGGTTGTTTTGGTTATAATCTTCTCTGCTTCCTGAATAGGAAGTTTCTTTATCTGGGAAACATTCTCTAATACATACTTTAAGTTCCCTGGTTCATTCCTTTCTCCTTGTAATACACCAAGACAAGGAGAATCAGTCTCAAGCATTATAGAGCCTATCTTAAGGTGCTCAACTAATTTCTCTTTCTGTCTTGATAGAGCTATGGATGTTGGGATGGAAAACTTAAATCCTGCCTCTTCTCCTATCTTTGCCCAGCCTGTTTTTCCATCAAAGGCATGCATTACGACCTTTCCTGGCGGGTTTGAAAGTAAAAGCTCGATTGCATACTTTCCTGCACTCCTTGAATGAACGATGAGAGGAAGATTGAGCTGGTTTGCCAGAGCAATCCATTCTTTGAATAGTTCTACCTGAAGCTCTCTTCTGTTCTTTTCCCAATAGTAGTCTAACCCAACCTCTCCAATCCCTGCTATCCTATCCTTATTCTCTCTTATAAACTCTTTGATCTCTTCTACTTCACGTCTGTCAAATAAGGTAGGGCTGCATCCAACAGCAAGATAGACATAATTCGGGTATCTTGTTGTAATCCTTAAGGCTTCGGGGATTTCGGAAAAATTCTGGGTAGAGGTTATGACAGCTCTAACTCCAGCATCCTTTGCCTTTTGAATCACTTTCTCCAAATCCTCCTTGAAGGCTTCATCCTGTAAATGACAATGAACATCTATTAACATCTGTGTAATTATATCCAAGTAAATCAGGTCTACAAAGAAGGTGAGGTTGTAGGTTAGGATGTTGTAAGCTGTAGGTTTGGATCTGATCTGTTCTACTTCTTCAATCTACAACCTACAACTTACAACCTACAACAAAAATCTTCGATAGGCCTGTGTCCTTGAGTATTTTATAGCATCACTTAAACCTTATTGGAAGGATATACCAGACGCAGACAGGAGATTTATTCATCGTGGGTTTTGAAAATCGCCATTGGCTCACAGCCTTTTTTGTATTTTTAGAGAAAGAAGGATATGCCTTTAGCTCATCCCTTATGACCTCAATATTGGCAGGTTCACCTTCTTGATCGACCAGAATCTTCAGAAGAATAAGACCAGTGGGATGATCTTTTGAGGCCAATGATGGATATTCAACCGATATAGATTTTATCACCTTGAGTGGTTCATCAAGGTCTTTTGCTTCAAAGACATGGGTTTCTTCTGGTTCAAAGTACCCTGTTTCTGTTCCATCTCCTCCAATTCCTCCTATTCCTTCTTTTCCTAAGATTGGTTCTTTTATCACAGCAGGAGGGGCAGAGATCTCAAGTCTTTCTACTTTTGGCACTTCAATAGGAGCTTCCTCTGGCACAGTAGTCTCTTCTGCCTCTAAAGGCTTTACCAATGGCAGGGGCGTAGGAGATTGAATCTCTTTCTTTGACTGGATTGGCCTTGGAATAGGCAAAGGCAGGGGTTTTGTTCTCGTTGTCTTTGAATATACAAGGGTTATAGGAATTGGAGGGGTAGCTTTCTTGAGTTCACCTCCTCTACTGAATATAAGGAATAAGGCCAAGTGCAATGTTAATGAGATTAAAAGGGATAGTCCAAGAAGATGATCATAATATCTTTTCATAACCTCTAACTCTTTCTTTCAAAGTGTCAATATATAGTATGGGAGATAAATTGATATGTCAAGGATTCAAAAAGAATGAATAGACTATAATTTGACAAAGAGGAGCTTCTTAGGTAAAATTGAGCTATGCAAGAAGCCCTTCTTTATGAAAAGTTGGAAGATAAGAAGGTAGAGTGTCGCCTTTGTGGCCACACCTGCAAGATACAGCCAGAAAAGAGAGGAATATGTGGGGTAAGAGAGAATAGAGATGGTATTCTCTATAGCCTTGTCTATGAGAAGGTTTGCTCTCTTCATATTGACCCTATTGAGAAGAAACCTTTATTTCACTTCTTCCCTGGCACAACATCTTTGTCTATAGCTACTGTAGGATGCAACTTCTCCTGTAAGTTTTGCCAGAACTGGACAATATCTCAAGAGACAGAGATATTTGGAGATGATATATCTGCGGAAGATATTGTAGAAGAGGCAATCAAGCATAAATGTAAAAGCATATCTTACACCTACACAGAGCCAACCATATTCTTTGAGTATGCTTATAAGATAGCAAAGCTGGCCAAAGAAAAAGGAGTCTATAATATCTTTGTGACCAATGGATTTATGAGCAACGAGGCAATAGAGATGATTGCTCCATGCTTAGATGCTGTAAATTGCGATCTGAAGTCTATGGACGACGAGTTTTACAGAAAGATTTGTGGAGGAAGGCTTGATGTTGTCCTTAAGTCTATCAGAAAGATGAAGGAACTTGGAATATGGGTTGAGGTGACGACACTGCTTATTCCAGGCTATAACGACTCTTCCGAGAACCTTTATGAACTTGCCAGATTTCTGAAAGATGCTGGAGATATTACTTGGCATATCTCAAGATTTTATCCAAACTACAAGATGTCTGATCTGCCACAAACTCCAATATCTACGATAAACAAGGCTGTTGAAATTGGAAAAGAGATTGGTCTAAGATACATCTACCCAGGGAATATCCCGCAGGACCTGAGAGAGAATACATACTGCTGGAATTGTAAGGCTCTACTTATTGAAAGGATGGGTTTCTTCGTGGCAAAGAATAGACTAAAGAAGAACACCTGTCCTGATTGTGGTGCAGCGATACCTGGAGTCTTTGAATAAACAATTTTGACAAAAAATAACCTTCTTGATATACTAACAAAGATGGATGTCCAAAAATTAGGAAACTCAGGCTTGGGTGGCGTCTTAAAAGAAGATGCCTCTAATATTCATCCTGTCCAATTTGCCACCTTAAAAAAAGAGTCGTTTGAGAACCCATTAAAAGATTTGAAACTTTTGGGTGACATTATGATTGATGTACGTGCGGAGCTTGGTAGATCAAAGAAGAAGGTCAAGGATATTTTAGATATAAAGAAGGGTTCCATCATAAAATTAGACAAGCTCGTTGGAGAGCCGGTAAATATCGTCGCCAATGGAAGGCTTATAGCCAAAGGTGGGGTTGTGATTATAAATGAGAGTCTTGGTATCAGGATTACAGAGATTATAGAACCTGTCTATGAAAGCCTCAGATAGTCTTGCCTTTGTAGAGATAAACCTTTCCTTCCTTCGTCATAATCTTGAGCAAATAAAAACACTCGTCAGCCCGGCTAAAGTGATGGCTATTGTCAAGGCAGATGCCTATGGACATGGAGCAGAAGCTGTCTCTCAGGCTTTAGTCGGAGCAGGCGCTGATATGCTTGGTGTTGTCTCTGTCAGAGAAGGGATTCAGCTTAGAGATAGCGGAATAAAGATTCCCATCCTGATTCTCGGCTCATTCATAGAAAAAGAGGTAAAAGAGTTTGTTGTCTACAGTCTCACACCTACTATTTTTACTAAAGAACACCTCTCTTTATTCTCTTCTTTAGAGGCTGAGGTTGGCGTGCATATCAAGATAGATACTGGCATGGGAAGGCTGGGTGTTATGGTAAATGAAGCAGAGGACTTTATCTTTGAGGTGGTAAAAGCTAAAAATATCACCATAGAAGGCATCTTCTCACATTTTGCCTCTGCCAATCTTAAGGATAAGGGTTATGCAAAAGAGCAGTTTTTAAGATTTTCCTCTTTGTGTTCATCATTAAAGGAAAAGGGGATTGACCTTGGCCTACGACACATTGCCAACTCCGCAGCCATATTAGACCTTCCAGAAACTTACTTAGATATGGTCAGGCCAGGCATACTTCTTTATGGACTCTGGCCAGGTGATGATGTCCAGAAAGCGATAGAGATTAAACCTATTCTTGCTTTCAAAACAAGGATAATAGCCATAAAAAACCTCTCCGTAGGGTGGCACATATCCTATGGAACAACCACTGCTTCTAAAGAGATGAAGGTGGCTGTTCTTCCTGTGGGCTATAGCCATGGTTATCCACGCCTCGTTTCTAAAAAGGGTTGTGTGAGTCTGAGGGGGAAAAGGGTTCCAATCATAGGCGTAGTCTGTATGGATATGTGCATGATAGATGTGAGCAATGTCCCTGGTGCCTCTGTTGGTGATGAGGTCGTTCTATTTGGAGAGGCCATCTCTGTAGATGAGATAGCCGAGCTTACAGGGACCATAAACTATGAGATAACAACCAGAATAAGTCCAATGGTGGAAAGGGTATATGTTGAATAGAGTGATAGTAACTACTTATTGTGCTCAAGAGATACGAGGTTTGCCGAAAAATACATGATAAAAGTGATTCAAGATTCAAGGGCTTAAGTGACGGATATTCTGTATGTGTTTAGGTGAAAAAGAGATGAATTTGAAAAATAACCAAGATACAAGAAACAATAACCAAACAATAACCAAATTTCAATAACCAAACAAAAAGGTTTTGGTGATTGGTTATTGGATATTGAGATTTGTTTGTATCTTGGAGCTTGGTTATTGGTTATTTTACAAAAGGGGAGCTAAACACATACGATATTCTTGATCTCATCTCATCCTTGACGCCTCTCCTCATTGAACCCTTTTAGCTTAAATTTTTGCTAAGGCTGATCTATTTAGTATAGTTCAGTCCCTTACTTACTTGCTTGTAGATTGTCTCTGCCAGACCAAAGGAAGCGGTTTTTGCCATACTTTTGGCATATTGGGTGTAGAGAAGATCTTCCCACATCTCCCCAGCTATTCCACCATCGACTAAATCTGATTTATCCACTGTCGCTCTCAACCCTTTCAGCATCTGGGAGATGAGGATAGACTCAAACTCTATGCAAGCCTCCTTCAGCTTTGCCTCTTTTGTAGTTTGCTTGCCAATCGTCTGATAAATACTTGTTGCTGATATATCCATATAGATCAAAAATCAAAATTAAGGTAAATCTTAAACAATAATTTTTATTTTTATACCCAAGTAAATCAGGTTTACAAAGAGAGCCTGAGGTTGTAAGTTTAGGATGTTGTAAGTTGTAGGTTATTTATTCTACTTCTTCAACCTACAACCTACAACAAAAATCTTCGCTATGCCTGTTGCTTTTGGGTATAATTTTTATTTTCTTTATTACATCACCACAATCTCAGCGTATAAAGCACCTGCTTCCTTCATTGCCGAAAGTATAGCGATAACATCAGCTGGTGTTGCCCCAACTGCATTAAGAGAAGCGACGATATCCTTGACAGATACACCCTCTTTCATAAGAAGAACCCTCTCTTCTTTCATTATCTTCTTTCCAGCTGCACCTTCTTCAGCTACACTGATAGAGAGATTTCCGTGTGAAATGGCACAAGCAGAGACCTTGATGTTCTCGCCCATAACAATCGTGCCTGTCCTTTCATTGATGACCACCTTTGCCTTCTGCTCTGGAAGGATATAAATGCTCTCTATGGCAGATAAGAAAGAGACTGGGTTGTCCTTAAATCCATTAGGAATCTTTATCTGAACAATGGATGGGTCAAGAGGTTTGGCAATATCCTTCTCAAAGTATGTATTGATGGCTTGAGCAATATTATTTGCCGCAGAGAATGAAGGCTCTTTCAAACATAGGGAAATAGCATCATTAGAAAGCTCTGAAACCACTTCCCTTTCAATAACGCCACCACCTGTTATCCTTGCCACTGTAGGGTGAGCCATCTTTACTCCAGTGCTGATAGGGCCACCCAGCGAGATAGGTCCCTGTGCCGTAACATAGACCAAGCCATCTGCACCAAGCAAAGGCGTCTGAAGGAGAATACCGCCTTGCAGATCTTTTGAATCACCAATGGAAGAACAGGTAACATCTACTTTTGTTCCAACCCTGGCAAATGAAGGAATCTCAGCTGTAACTAAAACAGCCGCCACATTCTTCACCTTCATCTTATCCTTCTCCACAGCTACTCCAAAATGAGCCAGAAGATTGACAATGGACTGGGCTGTAAAGAATGTGCCTTTGCTATCGCCTGTGCCATCAAGACCAATGATCAAACCATAGCCTATCAAGTGGTTCGGTCTCTGCCCCTGAACATCCACCACATCCCTTAATCTCACACTCGGCACAGAAAAACCCACTGTCGCCACCAAAACTATCAAAAATATTATATTCTTCATTATCTATCTCCTTACCAAATCTAAAATCTAAAATTAAAACACCCACCCTATCAACTTCTGAAGCACCCTCACCCCAACATTCGGCTTCTCCTTGCTTGATAGGCTGACAGCACCCTTATACTCTATCTTTGCCTCAGCTAAGTATGTTGACATAATCACATTTTGAGCTTGAATATCATCTGGTCTGGCTATGCCTGAAACATATATAGTCTCTTCTTCACTATCTATCTTCACCTTCCTCTCTCCCTCTATCCTTAAATTTCCATTTGGCAGGACTGAGATCACCTGAGCAGTAACCTTTGCCTGAAGGCTTCCTGCCCGAGTCACAGCCCCACCCCTCTTGAACTTGCTCTCACCCTTTGCACCAACCTTTGGTAAGAAATCAAGGGCACCAGAGGCTTTTGTTGTCACCTCAAGGTTCTTATCTTTCTTGGCTGAATTCATATTGGATGCCTTTGCCTCCTCCACAATCACTACTGTAACAATATCCCCAACCTTACCAGCCTTACGATCAGAAAACAGCCCTCTCTCATCACCCTCCATCCAAAGGCTCTTTGCCCACAACATGTTACTCAATAAAAAAAGCATCACCACAATTTTACATTTTATATTTTGCATTTTGCATTTCATTCATCTCACCTCCACTGTATTACCATCCATCACCACACCCTCAACCAACTTATTTGATGACAGATTCCTGACTAAAATCTTCTTTCCCAGAAATCCATTACTGGCTGCCCTTCCCTCACACCTGACCATAAATCCATCCCCTGGTTTTATGATTGTAACTGTATCACCAAACCTTACCAAAACCTGCTCTCTAACATCATTCTCTCTCACTACCTCTTGAGCTTTTATCAGTCTCCTTGCCTCCTTTCCCACCAGACTACTAATCTCAGAGAATCCCACATCTTTCTTTATCTCCATGTGAGCCACCTCAATATCATCCGCTTTTATCAGAGAGCCTGTTTGAATATCCCTCTTTGCCACGACAATATCCCCGAACCTCTGTATCCTGCAATTTACCCGTATTCTTTTATACTTTGCTCCATCCACCAAAATCTGCACCTTACAGATTGCCTCATCATCTTTGATTATTGGCTCTACTTCAAAGCTAAGCTCACCCCTTGGAAGAACTATCTCTGGAATCTCTCCCACAACAACATTTTCTTCTGAAATGGCTTTTATGATCTCAATAATCCTCTCCTTTGGCAAACTCTGGCAGGCTCTTGTTACCCTCACTTCATCCCCTGCTATCTTTATCTCAGGAACTCTCTTTTTTGCTACCAATTCTATATACTGCCCTTTGAGAATCCTTGTTCTTCCAGGTAGTGGTGAAACACCTATCTTTATCTCCTCCTTACAGTCCGAGATATCAGAAAGGAGTATCTCCTTGCCATTCACCTCTACCTTCTCTTTCAAGGTAAAAGTCTCCGCTAATATCATTTCTGCCAGCAGAAGAAAGAAGATTATGTTTCTCATCTTACCTCCAATAACTTTTCACCTTTACCTTTTCACTGTATTTGCCGCACCTAAGATAGCATCTGCTGTCTGGATAGCCTTGGCATTGAATTCATAAGCCCTCTGGACAACGATCATATTGACCATCTCCTCAACCACATTCACATTGGACATCTCAATAAATTTTTGAGCTATCCTGCCAAAGCCTTCAGTACCAGGCGTGCCTGTCTTCGGCTCACCAGATGCAGCTGTCTCTTTCAGAACATTCTTACCGCAGGCAGAGAGCCCAGCTGGATTTGTGAACCTGGCCAGCTCAATCTTTCCAAGCTCTTCTGTGTTCTTTACATTCCCGGCGATTATGGCAAAGACTGTTCCATCCTCTGTTACGGATATCTCTGTGGCATCCTCTGGGACAACTATCTCTGGCTGAAGGATATAGCCATTAGCATTCGTTATCCTTCCCTCTGCATCCTTACTGAATGTTCCGTCTCTGGTATATCCTATCTCTCCATCTGGAAGGAGAACCTGAAAGAATCCCTGGCCTTCTATAGCCATGTCATAAGGATTCTGGGTCTCCTCCAAAGAACCTGGAGAATGAACCTTCTGTGTCCCGGTTATCTTCGTTCCATGACCTACCTGCACGCCTGTTGGAATGCTTCCTCCACCACCGATGGGTGTTCCAGGAAGCCGTAAGGTTGCGTAAAGCAGGTCCTCAAACTCTGCCCTGTCCCTCTTATACCCAGTAGTGTTCACATTGGCTAAGTTGTTGGATATCACATCCAAGTGAAACTGCTGAGCGTTCATCCCTGTTGCTCCAGACCATAACGATCTAATCATCTCTTTCCTCCTTAATTTTTAATTTTCTTATGCTATCCTGCCCACATCATCTATTCCCCTTCTTATCACATCGTCATAAGCAAGGACAACCTTCTGGTTTGCCTCATATAACCTTTGAACCTCAATCATCTTTACCATTTCCCAGATAGCATTCACATTTGAAAGCTCTAAATATCCTTGCTTTATCAAAGCACCCTCTGCTGCTCTCGGATTGACTACATCTCTCTTCTTAAAAAGCCCTGCACCTATCTTGATAAGGTCCTCTCTCTCATCAAAACTGACTACCTTGAGCCTTTCTATCTCCTCTTTGTTCACAAAGACCATTCCATCTTCATCAACAACAAAATCTCCCTCTGGTATTTCAATAGGCAGGTTAAGGTCAGAGAGAACCCTGTTTCCTGAAATAGTTACCAGATACCCTTCTGCATCTCTGGTGAACCTTCCATCCCTGGTATATCTTTCTCCAGCAGGTGTAGAGAGACAGAAGAAACCCTGGCCCTGAATAGCCAGATCAAAGGGGCTGTCTGTAAGCTGAATTGGTCCATCTGAATGAATGGTGACAATATCATCAATTCCAACGCCTGTGCCTATCTCTCCAACAAAAGGGGTTGTATCTCTATATCCGACAGGGCTTTTGATAACATTGTCATAAAGCCGTGAGATAGAGAGCGGAGGTAAGGAGCTGAAGACAGCCTCATCCTTCTTATATCCCGGAGAAGAGATATTGGCCATATTATTTGCCACTACCTCTAGATTAGCCCACTGACTATTCATTCCCAAAGCCGCTGAATAAAGTCCTCTATACATCTCATTTAATATATCGGCTTCTTTTCAAAAATACTTTAATCTTTTTTTTGGGTAACACTTTACCCATCTGAAGTAAAATTTTATAAGTCGTTGATTTACAAGTACTTACGATTTTGCCAAAATGTTTAGTGAAATCTCGTAAGTTGTT
>JAGUXG010000114.1 GCA_020061965.1 bacterium | reverse complement strand
GAGTGAAAGCGAAATCATTAAATCCTTGAAAGACTGTCCCCCCTTGAATCCTTGACCCCTTTTATCACATATTTTTTCGGTAGACCTATGTTTCTTGAGCATAAAAACGCTCCGAAATATCATAAAAGAAGCTGGACTAAAAGTAGATACGTTTGTTGATCTTTTGTGAAGATTCAAAGATGAAGCTACAGATAAAGAAGTATGGTCATCCTGTATTGAGAAAGGTTGCAGAGCCAATCAAAGAGATTGATGGGAAGATAATAGGGTTTGCCTCTGATATGTGTGAGACTATAACCTTTTTTAATGCCTTAGGCCTTGCTGCAAATCAGGCTGGAAAGACAAAGAGAATCTTTGTGGCAAAAAACAAAGAGATGTTTCTGGTCTTCATCAACCCTAAGATAATAAGCCTTGTAGGTGTGGAGATAGCAACAGAAGGGTGTCTTAGCTTTCCTGGTCTATTTGGTGAGATTGAAAGGGCAACAAGGGTTGTTGTTAGTGCCATCAGCCTCCAGGGAAAGGAGATAAGGGTTTCTGCCACAGGGCTTTTAGCTCGAGCTATCCAGCATGAAATAGACCACCTTGATGGAATCTTGTTTATTGACAGGGCAGATAAAAAAGAGAGAAAGAGGATGCTTTCTGTATGGAAAGGGCTGAGGAATTGCATACCCAAACAATATGGAAATATTTGACTGGGAACTCAACTTTGGCAAAGTCCAGATTTTAGTATAAAATCTTTTCTGTAGTTATTTTATGAGGTAATCCAATGGCAGAAGCAGCAGAAGAAGCTCCTAAGAAAGAGAAGAAAGAAGAGAAAAAATGCGAAACAGCAGGAGGATTGCGTTGGCTTATCACTTATGCTGATATGATCACCTTACTTCTGGGTGTCTTCATCATTCTTGTCGGCAGCTCAAGCATCGAAACTAAGAAGTTTAAGGAGATGTCCTCTGCCTTCAGCAGGGTCTTTTCTATTTTTAAGGGAGGGGGTGGAGAAAAATTAGAGATAAGGGAAAAGAAGAAGCCTGTTTTAGAGAAGAGTGGGTATAGGATTCCAGGTGTTACCGTTCCAAAGCAGAGGTTTATTGAGCAGATAGAGAAAGGGTTTAAGGAAGAGGTGACCGAGGGAAAGGTAGTAATAATGCCCACAGAGGAGGCAATAAGGGTGAGTTTTCAGGATAGACTCTTCTTTAAGAAAGGCTCTGACCAGATTGTTTTTGGCTCAGAAAAGACCCTTAGTAAGATTGAAAACCTTCTCTTTTCAACCAATGATCATATAATTATTGAAGCACATACAGACCAGAGCCAACCAGAGAAGTTTAGAAGCAACTGGGAGCTGGCAGCAAGGAGAGCAACAGCCCTTTTATCTATTTTGACAAAGAATCTAACAGCAAAAGGAATAGACCTTTTAGAATTTGAGAAGAGATTTGAGGTAGTAGCCTTTGCTGATACCGAGCTTGCTGTTCCATCGGATCCATTGTCTTATAAGAACAACAGGGTAGATATTGTGATCAAATATGAATAAATTTTTCAAGTGAAAAAATATGGCAAAGAAGAAGAAGAAAGAAGAGCATGAGTGTGAAACAGCAGGAGGATTACGTTGGCTGATAACTTACGCTGATATGATCACCTTACTTCTGGGTGTCTTTATCATATTGGTCGGAAGTTCAGCCATCACTGAGTCAAAGTATGATGCAATGACCAGATCATTCTCACGGGTATTCTCCCTTTTCCCTGGGGCAGAGGAGACTGGAACTATGCCTGGAAAGGGTGGGGAAACATTTCCACAAAAGAAAGGCGCCCAACCTGAAGCCCCAGAAGTTGCATACAAAAAGCAGATAGCCACAGCCTACAAAGAACCATTCACCTTAGAAAAGGTAAAGAACATTCAGACAAGGAAGGGGTTTATCTTTCGTATCCCTGATACGCTTTTATTTGCTGGAGGTTCAGACCAGTTACTTTCTAGCAGCTTCGATGAACTTAATAAGATAGCTAAGTTTATAGAGAGGCAACAAAACAAGATAAAGATTGAGGGACATACAGACGCTACACCTATCAATACAGAAGAGTTTCCCTCAAATTGGGAGCTATCTATTGCTCGGGCAGATTCAGTCAGACAATACTTCTTTGATAAGGCTATGACAAGGATGACGCCAGAGGAGTTTGAGGTTTATAGAAAAAGGTTTTCTGTCTCTGGGTTTGCTCAATTTAAGCCTGCCAGCGATAACCCTCTTTCAAGCGAAAATAGAAGGGTTGATGTCATTATTGTCAGCCAGAGCAAGGCTATAATACAGAAGAAGATCCTTTCCGAATAAAAAGATTACCAGGTGATTTTTTATAATGAGAAAACTTCCACTATACAAAACAAAAGGCATTGTCCTATTGACTAAAAAAGCTAAAGAGGCAGATAAAAATGCGGTTCTTTATACATCAGACTACGGAAAGATGGAGTTTTGTGCCAAGGGGCTACGGAAGATAAAGAGCAGATTAGGTGCGGCACTAGAGCCATTTACCTTGACAGAGATAGCATTCTGGTGGGGCGAGAAATTAGCAATTATCCGTGAGGCAAAGATTATCCATTCCTACTCTGAGATAAAAGAAAATCTTGATTTGATAGAGACTGCCTCATTTTTAGCCAGGGTAGTAGATAGGCTCACCCAGGCAAATCACCCTGATAAAAATATCTTTGGCCTTATTGTCTCATCCTTCCTCTGGCTTTCTGAGGGAGTAAATCCTCTCATTAAGCCGTTCTTTTCTCTTAAGCTCCTATCTTTGCTTGGACTTTCCCCACAGGTGAGCCAATGCGTCTGTTGCCAAAAGAAAAGGCAGGAAGCAGTAGGGTTCAGTTTAGAAAAGGGCGGACTTGTCTGTTCAGCACACAATGGGAATTATCTTCCCATATCCCAACAAGCGATTCATATCTTAGACAGGCTATCTTCTCTAAATATGGCTACTGTCAAAAGAATAACCATTGCAAAAAACCTCTTTGGTGAATTTGAAATGGCTATCAACTCCTATCTTACTTATCAAATGGGTCATTAAAAGAATATAAGAACAAAATTTTTGCTAAATCTGATTTCTTTGGGTATAGAATCAAAGGGAACGATTGCTGTCGTTATCAAAAAAATATATGGAGGTAAAAAGATGAAGAAGTATCTAATGACACCAGGACCTACGACCCTGCCAGAGGATGTTCTGTCTATTATGGCACAGCCAATAATCCATCACAGAACAAAGGAGTATCAAGAGATAAACCAGAAGGTGAACGAGGGTTTGAAATATATCTTTTCTACCCAAAACCCTATTTTTACCCTTGCCGCATCTGGCACAGGTGCGATGGAGGCTGCTGTCTGCAATCTACTTTCATCCACTGATAAGGCTATAGCCATAATTGGTGGAAAGTTTGGGGAGAGGTGGGCTGAACTATGCAAGGCATACAAAGTAGATGTAGAATCTTTTGAGGTTGAATGGGGGATTCCACTTGATATAGATAGATTGAGGGAGAGGATTGAAACCATAAAACCTGCTGTCTGCTTTGCTACACTCTGCGAGACCTCTACAGGCATGCTCTTTGATATAAAGGGCATCTCTGGGCTTTGCCAGAAAGAGGGGGTGATGCTTGTCGTTGATGCCATAAGCGGCTTAGGTGCAGATCCAATGCTAACAGATGAATGGGGTGTGGATGTTGTTATATCAGGCTCTCAGAAAGGGTTGATGGCGCCACCAGGTCTTGCCTGTATCTCTATGAGCCAGAAGGCATTAGAAAAGGCAAGCAGATCAGATCTTCCAAAGTACTATTTTTCTGTCCCTAAGGCTTATAAAGCCTATCAGAAGAACGACACAGCCTTTACACCAGCCATAACCTTGATCAGGGCTTTGTCTTGCGCTATAGAGAGGATACAAAAGGAGGGTCTGGAAAATGTCATCAAGAGGCATTCTATATTGGCTTCCGCAACAAGAGCAGGTGTAGAGGCGATAGGTTTAGAGGTCTTTCCAAAGAATCCATCAAATGCAGTCACTGCTGTCAAGGTTCCTGAAGGCATAGATGGAAAGAGACTGACAAAGCTGATGAAGGATGGATATGGTGTCAACTTTGCTGGAGGGCAAGGTCACTTAGAGGGTAAAATCTTCAGGATAGCCCATCTTGGCTATTGCGATAAGTTTGATGTTATTCTTGCCCTATCCTGCATTGAAATGGTTCTCTCTGATATGGGGTATCCTGTAAAGAAAGGAGAGGCCATATCATCAGCAGAAAAGATTCTTATATGAAACTAAAATTAGGTAACACTTTACCCATCTGAAGTAAAATTTTATAAGTCGTTGATTTACAAGTACTTACGATTTTGCCAAAATGTTTAGTGAAATCTCGTAAGTTGTT
>JAGUXG010000146.1 GCA_020061965.1 bacterium | reverse complement strand
GATGGATTTCCTTGATTTCATCTCATCCTTGACCCCTCGACTCCTTGAACCCTTTTAAGAACAAAATTTTTGCTAGACTTGATTTCTTTGGGTATACAACATCCTAAACTTACAATCACTTTCTTTGTAAACCTGATTTACTTGGGTATATATTCTTCAGTTATTAACGTCCTTTATGCTTCTCCTCTTTATGCTTTTCCTCTTTAGGCTCCTCTTCCTCCTTGGGCTCCTCTTTCTTCTCTTCTTTGTGCTTCTCTTCCTTTTGTTTCTTCAAAATCTCCTCTGACTCTTTTCTCCTCTCTTCTATCTTCTTTAGATACTCAGCCCTCTCTTTAGCCTTCTGTTTTCCAAGTTCTGATTCAAGAAGCTCTCTGGCCAATCCACTCTTTGCGCCACCTCCCTCTGGGATGAGATAAGAAAAATTAGAAGAACAAGAAAACCCTATAGGACCTGCAGAAATCTTTATGTTGACCCAATCCTTATCCCACATTAAGTCTGAGATTGGGCTCTTATAGTAAAGGAGATAAGAGTTTTGACAGCCTACTTGTTCATCTACAAAGTTATGAAGATTATAAAAATCTTTTTGTTGAAAGACCTTAAAATATTTTCCATTCGTCTCTTCGGCCAGCCTTGAGAGAATTCTATTCTCTCCTTTTTTCCTGAAACAAGCGATAAATATAGGAATATTATTGTTTTTGGCATAGTGTATCAGTCTTTTCAACTCTGCATCTTCTTTCTCAAGGTTTATAGAGGTAAAGACGATAATTGCCTTCTTGGCCACAATCTCTAAGGATTCTGTGATAGCTATATCCAAGCTTGAATAAAGGGTTTTCGGACTAGCCTGTTCAGAGAATTTTATCTTTTCAATACCACTACGAAGCTCTGTCTTATTCAAGGTGAATTTAGAAATAGTCTTATTATCTCCTGAAAAGGTAATGAGAGAGCCTGCTTGCAAACCACCTTTCAGGCTATCTATCAGAGAGAATAAACACTTTTTCAACACTGCCTCATTCTCCTTCATTTCAGATGAGTCTTCAACCACTAAAGATACAGAAAAACCCTTTCTCTCCCTCAACTCACTCACACCTAAAGGAAAGATCCTCCGATTCTCCTCGCTGACAACAAAATCTTCGCTTGAAAGACCCAGGACATCCTTTCCATTGCACTTAAAGGCTAAATGGCATAGAACTATGGGATAATGACCAAGGTCTAATTTCATCATCTGAACATCTATTTTATCGCTTATCTTTTCTGGTCCAAAAACCTCAATCACAGATGAACTGTTTGCAAGATACAAAACCCCATATCTATTAAAGGAAGCTGCTATGGATTCATGAGAAGACTCACCCACCTCTCTCCATTTTATATTTTCCTTTGTGCCTTCTTCCCTGCCCCCTACATACATCTTCTTTCCAAAGAGATAGAATGAGGAATCTTTGAGGCAAAAATTTTGAAACTCTCCATCAGGAAGCCCAATCTTTCCAAGATAATTTCCACAGCAATCAAAGGATTTGATAGCAGAATTTTTAGAATCTAAAACAAAGACTCTTCCGTCGTCATTTATTGCCACACAAGAAGGAGAAAATAGCTTCTCCTCTGTGCGACCGATAGATGCTATCTCAAGAAGAAACTTACCGTTTTCAGTGAATTTTTGAATCCTGCCATTTCCAGAGTCAACTACATAAATATTGGAAGAGTTGTCTATAGCAATCCCTTTGGGACCCAAAAACTGAGATTTACCTTTGCCTTTTTTTCCAACTTTTAGCAGGAGTTCTCCATTTTTCAAGAACTTGAAGATTTTATGCTGAGTAATGGATGAAACCCAGATATTCCCATTTTTGTCAAGGGCAATGCCAAAGGGTGCTTTCAGCTCTTTGTTGGTAATCTTAGAGATGAATCTTCCAAAAGGGGATAGCTTGACTATGCAATCATTTCCAAACCCTGTAATATAGAGGTTGTCAAACCTATCGATGGCTATGCCAGCAGGAGCGATAAACCTTCCCACATCCTTTATATCGCCTTTTATCTCTAAGAGCTTGGTAAAATTAAGATTATCTTCCGTATCTGGCCAATAGACACGCAGTTTATGTAGGGTAGATGGGCTATTTGCCAGCTCTACATATCTCTTAAAAGAGCTATGAGCAATATCCATTAAGCCATATTTGAAGGCTGTCTGTCCCTGCCAATACCAGGCACTTGCAAGGCCTCCTCCAGAGAGGCTCAAAGCCTTTTTGTAGCAGATAAGGGCGTCTTTATATCTACATTCTGAATATAAAGAAAAACCCTCTTTAACCAGGTTTTCTGCCTGTATCTTTTTAATGTGTGGTATCTCTTTTGAATAAAGAAGGTTGGCACTTCCGACAGAAAACAGGAGACAGAAGAGAGAATGCAGAAGACAGATTTTATGTGACCGTTCAGTCAGTTGCAAGTTTTTCATTGTAAAAACTCGTAAACTGTAAATGGATATAGCTAACACATTCCTTCATCTTGCCTTTGGGCACAAAACAGTATCATCTGCCTGTTGGTTGCTCCGTAGCAATAGCGACCCTTTCTGCTCCTGCTCTCTTTATAATATCCATCACCTTTATTGCATCTTCCAGAGAGACCATTTTATCGCCTCTTAAAATAACCAAATCCTCCTCATCTGAAAGCTTGTTCTTCAAGAAATCAAAAAGCAGAGAGAGTGCCACTCTTTCTCCATCAACATAGACCTTGTTTCCTCTGTCAAGCGTGACGACAATAGATTTAGGTTCGGGTTTTCCCATAACTGATGAAGGAAGGTGAACTTTTACTGCCTCTTGCACCAGAAATGGCGTGGCGACCATAAAGATGATCAGAAGAACAAGGAAGACATCCGTAAGGGGTGTAATATTTATCTGCCAGATGTGGTCTTCTTGATGGCTCACCATCCCTTTCTATCTCCTATAAGGTCAATCAGTCTCAAGGAATATGTGCGCAGATCCTCAATTAAATCTAAGGCTTTTGTCTGAAAGTAATTGTAAGCAATAACAGCACACACAGCGATAACAAGACCAGTGGCTGTAGCCACAAGAGCCTCTGATATGCCTACCGCAACTATATTAAGTCCCGATGAACCAGAGGTGGAAATGTCAGAAAAAGCCTTCATAATCCCAACAACAGTTCCAAAAAGTCCAATAAATGGAGCAGTATTCCCTATGGTTGCCAGACCCCAGAAATGCTTCTTAAAATTCCTGAACTCCTGAGCAATCGCCACCTCTATAGCCTTTAAGAACTCCTCCTTGCTTCTATCGTGTTTCAGTAAGCCCTGCTTAAAGATTCTAGATAGCGGTGAGTCAGTCACCTCGCAGATAGTGATTGCCTCTCTTACCCCTCCTTTTAGAACTATATCCTCTATCCTTCCGGCAAATTCATCTGAGATCTCCCTGAGCCTTCTTGTCTTGAAGCATAGACTGACCCATCTGTTCCAGATGATCATAACTAAAAGGAATGACGCGATGAGGAGAGGCCACATTGCCAGCCCTCCCATCCTAAATATATCTAAAAGCGAACGGTCAGAAAACCCCATCTTATTTGAAAGTATAAATCTTAAGAACATGATTTGTCAATTTCCCATTTTCCGCACCCTTTGATAAGGTTTAACAAATTGAAAGGAAAATGGGAAATAAAGAAAAAATCTTCGTAACACTTTACCCATCTGAAGTAAAATTTTATAAGTCGTTGATTTACAAGTACTTACGATTTTGCCAAAATGTTTAGTGAAATCTCGTAAGTTGTT
>JAGUXG010000203.1 GCA_020061965.1 bacterium | reverse complement strand
GATTATTGGTCATTCCATATCCAGAAGGATCAGGAAAAATTATATCCAAAAGGAATGTGGAAGCCTGTTTTGAGCGTCGTCCCAAAATAGCCACACCCATATCATATAAATTTCTTTTGTTGAAAAAAACTTGGTCTATCTTGTAATATGATAAGTATGATAGAAAACTTAAATGTTTTAGAGGAAAGGATAAATGGGTTAATTGCTGAAGTAGGGCGTCTCAGAAAAGAGAAAAAAGAGATAGCTGTGGAACAAGTTGAAACGAAAAAACTCCTTGCTGAAAGAGAACTTTTGAAGAAGAAGGTGGAACAACTTATTGTTAAGATTGAGGAGATTGAATGAATAAGATATCTGTCCAGATTATGGGTCAAGGCTATAATCTTCTTACAGATGAACCAAAAGATATAGTTGAGAAGATGGCTAAATATATTGACTCAAAGATGATGAACATAGCCAAAAGAGCCCCAAACCTTCCAAGGGAAAAGGTAGCCATCCTTTCATCTTTAGAGATAGTAGAGGAACTATTTAAGGATAAGGAATCTACTCACAGAAAGATAGCCTTTTTGATTCGTAAGATTGATACATCTCTTGCCTGAACTGAAAGATAAGTGGACAAAAAAGAGATAGCCACAAGATTCTCAAAGTATGCCAAATTCTATGACAGCTTCTCTGATATTCAAAGAGAAATATCCCTCCAGCTTATAAATGAGATAAAGATAGAACCTCAAAATATCTCTTGCAAGGAGCAAAAGATACACAAATTCTCATACTATCAAGATATATTAGAGATTGGATGTGGAACAGGTTTTTACACGAAACTCCTCAAAGAAAGATTTCCTGCCTCAAAGATAGTCTCCTTAGATATCTCAGAGGAGATGGTTAAGATAGCCAGGAAGAATGAAAGAAAATCTCTATTCTTTGTGGCTGATGGAGAGAACACAGGAATAAAAAGAAGGTTTGATCTAATTACAGGAAGCAGTTGTTTTCAATGGTTTTTTAATCTTAGAGAAAGCCTTTTGCAATATAAAAGTATTCTTAAGCAGAATGGAGAGATTCTCTTTTCTATATTTGGCAGTGATACATTTGCCGAACTCCAAGAAATAATAGAAATACCGACATTTCTTATATCAAGAAATGAACTCACCGAAATAATGAAAGGGTTTAATGGTAGCCTGAGAGAAAAAAGAATAATTGAGGAACATCCATCGGTCTTATCCCTTCTCAAGAAGATAAAATACTCTGGAGAAGGGATAAAAGGAAAGCATGGTCTTTGGACAAAGAATGTCATAGAAAACCTTGAGAAGGCATACAAATCAAAATTTAAGACCATAGTGGCAACCTACCAGATATTCTTCTGCAGATGTTTTCTTGCTTAAGAGCGAGAAAACATAAAAGTTGTCATACCAATGTTGCTACTAATACCCTTTCTATCCCTGCCAGGTCTTTTGTTATGCCTATCGTCTTAAAACCCTGCCTTTTGGCTATCTTTGAGATAGCTTCAGATTGACCTGCACCCATCTCTACTACAAGGAAGCCTGGTTTTTTAAGCAAAGGACGGACTTGCGAAAATATCCGTTGATAGAAGGAGAGTCCATCAATCCCTCCATCAAGTGATATTTGTGGTTCATACCTTCCAAGATTCTCTCTTTGGACATACGGAGGGTTGGAGATAATAAGGTCAGCCTTGCCCTTTAATCCAGAGAGAAGGGAAGAGCAGAGCAAGAAGATCTTTGCTTTCAACCTATCTGCATTCAGCTTTGCTATTCGTAAGGCTTGCGGCGATATATCTGTGGCAAAAATATGAGGCTCGTTCTTTAGGTTTCTTGCCAAAGATATGGCTATTGCCCCAGAGCCTGTTCCCAGATCATAAATGACTGGTCTATCCATCTTAGAGACTAAAGATATTCCTGTCTCTACCAACATTTCAGTCTCTGGTCTTGGAATAAGAACATCAGGTGTTATCTTGAAGGAAAGCCCCATAAACTCTTTCTCTTGGATAAGATAGGCAACAGGCTCGCCAGCTGACCTTCTTTTAATAAACTCAAAAAATCGACTTTCAATCTCAGAAGACAGCCTTTCATCAAGTTTAATATAGAGGGTTGTTCGGTCAATGCCTAAAAGAAAAGCCAGAAGAAGGTCGCCGTCAAGCCAGAAGCTCTCAATCCCTTCTTGTTTAAGCTTCTCTCTTGCCTTGGACAGAGCCTCTTTTATAGTAAGCATTCAGGTATCAGGCGTCAGGTTTCAGGTATTGGGTTTCAGTATGAATTATATCTTGTTTGACTGCTGCTACCTGACACCTGAACACTCACCTTTTATAAGCACAGGATAGTTTCTTTGATTACATTATATGAGTGTAAGAACCTCTCTCTCTCTTCTTCTCGGAGGTTTGTTTCAGGATAGGAGATTATTCCAGAGCCAGCAACCTCCACTGGAACGCTTATACATATCCCAGAAAGCCCATGCCAATCACTTATCAGAGAGGTTAAAGGGAAGACACTCTTTTCGTTGTTGGCGATAGCCTTTGTCACATCAGCCACAGCCAACCCAACAGCCCAGCCAGCTCCTCCTTTCTTCTTTATCGCTTCTGCTCCAGCCCTTCTTGTCCTCTCTCTTATCTCTTCTGGCACATCACCCAGGAAGACCATTGAATCTCCATGTTCACCCAAGACCTGTGCCTCAGATTTTAGACCTCCCCTTATCAAAAAAGACCTGAGTCTTATGGTGTCAAGATATGTTCCCAATCCAAAAACCTTATTGGGCGGAAAGCCAGACAACTTGAGAGCAGAGTATGTAAGCACATCTACTGGATTAGTAACGACAAATATCAGGCAGTCCTTGTTGTATCGTCCAATATTTCCAATGATCTCTTCCAGCAGGTGCATGTTATTCTTGATAAGGTCAAGCCTGCTCTCCTCTGGCTTTCTCCGTAAGCCTGCTGTGATGATAATAAGCCCTTTATCAACAAGCCCTGGGTAATCTCCAGCTATAACCTGGGTCTTTGTAATGCCTATCCCTTGAGCTATATCCTCTGACTCTCCCTCTGCCAAATCCTTATTTACATCAATCAGCAGAATCTCTTCTGCAACTTTTGATGCAGCAATAGCAAAGGCAGAAGCCACCCCAACCCTTCCAGAACCAATTATCCCTATCTTCATTTTCATTGGTATAGTATGCCGAGAATAGATTGAGATTGCAACAGAATGTACAAGTTAAAGATGTTTGCGACATTGCCACCTTTTCAATTAAATATTTTACAGGACTTTTTAATCCCAAAGATTTATGAGGTCTTTGCGTATTGTATGCTCAAGGAACACGAGGTTTACCGAAATTTTTTGTTGTAAGTTGAAGGCTGAAGAATAAGATCCAAACCTACAACTATAATCTCTTGTAATTACAAGGATTTTAACTTGCTGCAAAATCTCTGTGATACTCATTTTAGTTTAGCCACCTTATATTTTTTCCACCTAACGATAAAGCTTAAGTTGCGGCGAACTCGGCCAACTCAAGCGATTGGTTAGGTGCTTTATGTAATTTTATGCGTAAACGAGACGGCGACCTTTTGGTTCTGGAATAAGATCATTAAATTCTTTAGCAGTTTTTATCCAAAGAGAGATTGCATCTTTAACATTTTTTACTGCTGATTCATGGCTTTTTCCATGTGCCATACATCCAGGAAGCTCTGGAACTTCTGCTATAAAAGCATTGTCTTCTTCGCTCCAATATATGATTATTTCGTATCTATCCATCAATCTTCGCCTCCCAATTTGTATTTCAATATTATGTGTCGTACTTGTTTCACTTGATAGGGCTTTGCTTTGTTGCCATCTTTTTGCAAATTTATTTTTTCCTCAATACCTGCCTTTCTGAAAATATGATGACTTCCACTTACCCTCATGTCAAATCCACAACGAAGCAGAAAATTGGTAACACTTTACCTATCTGAAGTGTTCTTTGACAAAAATAAAAAAATTAGTAACTATTTACTCATCTGAAGTGTTTTTTCTTTAACCTATTGAAATTCAACAACTTACGAGATTTCACTAAACATTTTGGCAAAATCGTAAGTACTT
>JAGUXG010000173.1 GCA_020061965.1 bacterium | reverse complement strand
TATGACCTGTTTGGAAGACCAAGGGCACTGGGTCAGGAGATAAAGATAGAAGGCATATATTTCAGGGTGATTGGTGTGATGGGCTACAAGATACAATTTGGACCCTTGAACATCAATACAGGCATAGCCATTCCTTCATCTTGTGCCGAGAGGCTCCTTGGCACCAGCGATATATATGCTGTGCAGTTTCTGACAAAGGAAGGAGTCTCTACACCTTTGGTTAGAAAGAAGATAAAGGAACACCTAAGACAAATATTTGATGGGAGGGATAGTTTTGATGTACATTCTATGGATGAACTGATGAAGATACTAGATAATGTTATGGGTATCATCTCCATAGTCCTTGGTAGTATTGCTGCTATCTCCCTTCTGGTAGGAGGGATTGGCATAATGAATATAATGCTTGTCTCGGTCAGGGAGAGGACGCGTGAGATTGGGATACGGAAGGCCTGTGGGGCTACAAAGGGCAATATCCTTTTGCAGTTTCTGATAGAGTCGCTCGTCTTATGCGGAAGCGGTGGAGGAGTTGGGGTATTGGCCAGCATTGGTCTTATCTTAATCATCTCCAAGGTGATGGATATAGCCTTCTTTGTCTCAGGTTTTGCTATTATCCTCGGGCTTTCCTTCTCCTTGTGTATTGGCATATTCTTCGGGGTCTATCCTGCATATCTGGCAGCAAATCTCAATCCTACTGAAGCGCTCAGGTATGAGTGAGATGGTGACCCAAATATACTGCAACATATATTTGATGTAAGTGTTTAGGTGTTTTGTCTCTAGGGTCTGACCACCAGACTGTCTGAACAGTTACTATTTGACAAACCCTTTATTCATAAAATATAGTGTATAAATATGGAAAAGGTTTATATATTTGATACGACACTGAGGGATGGTGAGCAATCTTGCGGCGTATCCCTTTCAATAAAGGAAAAACTTGATATTGCCAGACAACTGGCTAATCTTGGGGTAGATATCATTGAGGCAGGGTTTCCTATTGCTTCCCATGGAGATTTTGAGGCTGTCCAGGCTATTGCTGAGGAGATAGATGGACCTGTTATTGCTGGATTGGCCAGGGTTCTGCCAGAGGATATTGAGAGGGCTGCTTCCGCTATTAAACCTGCAAAAAGAAGGAGGCTCCATATCTTTTTGGCTACATCTAAAATTCATATGGATTACAAGCTGAAGAAGTCAAAGGAGGAGATTCTGAAAATGGCTGTGGAGGGTGTGAAATTAGCCAAGAGCTTCACTGATGATGTTGAATTCTCTCCAGAGGATGCCTCAAGAACAGAAAAGTCTTTTCTCTATGAGGTCTTAGAGGCAACAATCTCTGCGGGTGCAACTACAGTAAATATCCCTGATACAGTTGGATACGCCATGCCAGCAGAGTTTGGAACGCTGATAGCAGACATAAAGAGAGCAGTGAAGAATATAGGAAAGGCGATAATCAGCGTCCATTGCCACAATGACTTGGGAATGGCAGTAGCCAACTCTCTCTCTGCGGTGATGAATGGAGCAAGGCAGGTAGAATGCACAATGAACGGAATAGGAGAGAGGGCAGGAAATGCTTCTTTGGATGAGATTGTGATGGCTATAAAGATAAGGCCAGATCTATTTCAGCTCTTTACTGAAGTCAATACCCAACACATCTACAAGACATCAAAAATGGTCTCTGGATATACAGGAATGGTTGTTCAGCCAAATAAAGCTGTAGTAGGGTCAAATGCCCTGGCTCACTCCTCAGGAATCCATCAGGATGGCTTCCTGAAAGAGCGAACAACTTATGAGATAATGAGACCAGAGGATATTGGTCTTGCTGAAAGCAAGATTGTCCTCACCAAGCTCTCAGGAAGGCATGCCTTGAAGAAAAGATTGCAAGATTTAGGATTTTCTCTGACGGATGAAGAGCTATCTTGTGCCTTTAAGGCTTTTAAGGAGCTGGCTGATAAGAAGAAGGAGATATTTGATGCTGACATTCAGGCATTGATTGAAGATGAGGTTCATATCCCACCAGAAAGATTCAAATTAGACTATCTCTATGTGAGCTGTGGCACAGGAACGATTCCAACAGCAACTATTCGCATAAAGGATGGAGAGAGACTGGTTCAAGAAGTAGCCTGGGGAAATGGACCAATTGATGCCATTTATCTGGCAATAGACAAAGCCATAGGAATCTCATCCAAGCTAAAGGATTATTCTGTCTCTGCCCTGACAGGCGAGAAAGAGGCTATTGGTGAGGTAGTGGTGAGGATAGAGCGGGGAGTAAAGGAGATTACAGGTCGTGGAATCAGCACAGACATAATTGAAGCCTCAGCCAAAGCCTATCTTTCTGCCATCAATCGGTCAGTTCAGAATCAGGGATTTTAGGTCTAATGTCATAGCAAGATATGACCATGCTTGGTATACCAGAGGATGATAGGGCACGTTTACTAGTATGGTCTCTGACAATGAGGATATAGAGGAGGCGAGATTAGTCATCCTATACCAAAGGGCTTAATCCCTTTAACCAAGAAGGTGCGAAAATAGGAAATTTATTCTGCCATCTCTAATATTTCAGGCACTATCTCTTCCTTGCCAATAGCCATGATATGCACACCATGACAGATCTTTTCCTTCTTTATCTGCTTAATCTGCCGAGCAGCTATCTCTATGCCTTTTTGTAAGGCTTTACCCTTTTCTGCACCAGCCATTTCATCAATAAGCTCCTGTGGCACGGTCACCCCGGCTACATTGGCATTAAGATATTTTGCCATGCCAGCTGAGACAAGGACTAAGATGCCAGCCAATATCTTCACCTCAAATTGTTTGGCATATTCCATGAACTTCTTGAGCATATCCAGATCATAGACTGCCTGTGTCTGGAAGAATTCTGCTCCAGCTTTGACTTTCTTGCGAAATTTGAGGAGTTGCGAGTCCATCCTGTCTGCCTCTGGGGTTGCTGTTGCTCCAATGCAGAATGAAGGGCTACCATCAAGCTCATTCCCTCCAAGGTCTCTTCCCTGCTCAAGCCCTCTGGCTGCTACAATCAGTTGAACTGAATCCAGATCAAACACCTGTTTGCTGCCTTTATGGTCACCAAGATAGATATGGTCTCCAGTCAAACAAAGAACATTGTGGACACCAAGCACATGGGCACTGAGTAAATCAGACTGCAAAGCCATACGATTCCTATCCCGACAGGTCATCTGCAGGATTGGCTCACCACCATTATCCTTAATAAGGTGACATACAGCCACTGATGAGAGCCTCATCACTGATGACTGGTTGTCTGTAACATTCATTCCATGCACCTTATCCTTCAACAGCTCAATATGATGAACCATCTTCTCAATATTAGTACCTTTGGGTGGCCCAATCTCTGATGTAACAACAAACTCCCCTGATGATAATATCTCCTTAAATGCTCTTGCCATTCATATTTCTCCTTAATCTAAAATCTGCAATCGAAAATCATACCTTCACATCCTCCCTGATAATCCTTCTCTGGCCTTTATCCCGATCAGTTGACCAGTCTTTGGGTAAGACTATATCTTCAATCTGCTTGAGTTGACCAATGGTCTTCAGTCGTTCGTAAATCAACTGCCAGCCGCAATCCATCTCCTTGTTCACCTCGCACTTACCATTTTGACTTCCGCCGCAGGGTCCATTGAGCAATCCCTTTGAACAGCGAGCAATGGGACACACCCCGCCAAACTTGCCAAGCCCACAATCTCCACAGCCACGACAATTCTCTATCCAGAATCCATGCTCCTTGGGCATACCCATAAAACTAGTGTTTAAGGCAGGATAGATTGGTTTGTTTGGGAATCTTTCAGCCAATGCCTGAACACCTACACCACAGGCAGAGGAAAGGACAGCATCAGCCTGTTCAATCTTCTCTTTCAACTCATCCACAAATTCCCATTCGCACTGGCGTTGAATACAGCCCTCTGTAATCTCAGGCTTCTTTCCATCTAATTTCAAAGTCATGCGTAGGGAGGAAGCAATAATTCCTACCTCTTTTTCTCCACCAGCCATACAGACCGTAACACAGGTCCCACAGCCAACAACCAGTATCTTCTGATAGTCAGCTACCATTGCTTTTATCTCTTGAATCGGTTTTTGTTCTGCAACTATCATTGACTCTCCTCAAATTTATCTGCAATCATAGAATAATAGTATAGCAATTACAAATATGTCAAATTCCTATTTTTCTCTACCCTTGATACAAGATTATCTTTTTGCTCTAAATTAAACCTTTCATCTTAAATTTTTCTCCATTTTTTATGCGAAAAATAG
>JAGUXG010000062.1 GCA_020061965.1 bacterium | reverse complement strand
TTCATTTCTTTTTCACCTAAACACATACGAAATATGATACTCTTCCAACTCCCTTTTTTCAATATAATTATCAATAAACCTCTTGCCTTTGTCTCTGCTTTTATGATACTATTTTGTTATAATGAAAGCAATTATTGCCTTAGAGGATGGAAGGGTATTTGAGGGCAACTCTTTTGCTGGTTCTGGCGAAAGATATGGTGAGATAGTCTTTAATACATCTATGACAGGCTATCAGGAAATTCTCACTGACCCTTCCTATAAAGGACAGATTGTCACTATGACCTATCCCTTGATCGGCAATTATGGGGTGAATGAGGAGGATGTTGAGTCGGCAAAACCTCAGGTAGAAGGCTTTGTAACGAAAGAATATAGCCGTGTTTATAGTAATTGGCGGGCAAAAAAGAGCCTGGCAGAGTATTTAGAGGAACATAGTATTATTGGAGTAGAGGGTGTGGACACCCGGGCACTTACCAGGCATATAAGAACTTGTGGGGCGATGAAGGCGGTTATCTCCACCGTAGATTTAGATGAAGAGAGTTTGGTGGCTAAAGCCAGGGCTTCTCTTGGTCTGGTGGGTCGGGATCTGGTAAGAGAGGTTACCTGTGAAAAAATTCAAAATTCAAAATTCAAAATTCAAAATTCAAAATTTAAGGTGGTGGCAATGGATTTTGGGGTAAAGGACAATATCCTCCGGATGCTGGCAGATGTAGGCTGTAATGTTACCATAGTTCCTGCTGCCACATCAGCCGAGGAGATTCTGGCGATGAAACCTGATGGTATCTTCTTATCCAACGGTCCCGGCGATCCAGCCGGTGTGCCTTATGCAATTGAAACAGTCAAAAATCTTATTTACCGATTACTGATTGCCAATTGCCGATTGCCGATTTTTGGTATCTGCTTAGGCCATCAGATTCTGGGTTTAGCAATGGGTGGAAAGACATATAAACTTAAATTTGGTCATCGTGGAGGCAATCAGCCGGTTAAGGACTTAGCTACAGGCAAAATAGACATTACCTCCCAAAACCATGGTTTTTGTGTGGATATTGACTCTTTGAACAAGGATGATGTTGAAATCACCCACATCAACCCAAATGACCAGACATTAGAAGGAATGAAGCACAAAAAAATGCCCATCTTCTCTGTCCAGTACCATCCAGAGGCTTCCCCTGGCCCCCACGATGCAGAATACCTATTCAATAAATTCACCGAAATGATGGCAGGAAGGGTTTAGATTTGAGTTTGCAATTATAGTCAACACATTATACTCAAGAAACTTTAAGTTTGCTAAAAAATATGTGATAAAAGGGAGGATAGGATTCAAGGGTTTAAGTGATGGATTTCCTTGATCTCATCTCATCCTTGACCCCTCGACTCCTTGAACCCTTTTAAGAACAAAATTTTTGCTAGACCTGATTTCTTCTCGGTATAAATCTTTAGAAGAAAGGGTTTATAGTTACAATTTAAAACGAAAAAAAGATAGAATAAAGAAAGGGTTCAAGGGGTCTAGTTAGCAAGGGAAGGTGAAATTTATTTACATTACAATCACTTGAATCCTTGAACCATAGAATCCTTGATCCCTTTCTTCTAAAAATTTAGTAGGGATACTATATTATATCCAAACCACAAAAAGCTGAACAAAAAAACTGAGTAACATGGAAAGCCCTATGAGACTCATAAGGAGGTCAGTAGAGAAGAAGGAAATATCTATTCCCAAAAGGAAAGAGGGGTTTTGTGGGAAGAATTGATAAGCTATGAAGAGAAGAGCCATAGCCAATAAAGAGGCTATCAAGCCATAAAGTATTGATGAGGTGAGCCTTGCGAGATAAAAAGACCATTTACTTGCTCCAGATAAAAGAAGGACATCCTCTTCCTCTCTTCTATGTAACCCTTCAAATATTGCAAGAGAGAGGAGGATAAGAAAAACAAGACCAGAAAAACACCCTCCAATTATAAAAGATACCCTTCTAATATCTTCTTCAATCTGGGCTATCTTTTCGGTAAGAGCGATAGGATACGATACCTCAACAACACCTTCTATCTTTTGAATACCGCTTGCTATTCTCTCAAATTCATCTTTTTCTATATCTCCTTTCAGGTTTATGTTCAATGAATCAAGGATGGGATTCTCTTTTAAGGAGCTCGTGATATTGGAAGGAAGGTTTAGCGCCTCCAAAGCCTCTTTCTTTCCGCAATAAGAGATAGTCAGTCCCTTTCTTAGCCCCTGCACCTTCACCATTAACATCTCTTTCTGGTGTGCACTAAAGGCTGGTTCAAGTGTGGCAACAATGGTCACCTTGCCATAGAGATGAGAGATAAACCTATCAAGATTTATGAACGAAAGGCCGAAAAAGAAGATAAAGATAAAACTAATGGTCGTGATTATAATCCTTATTATCTTCATGTTAATCTTTTATTTTTATACCCAAAAGCAACAGGCCTAGCGAAGATTTTGTTATAGGTTATAAGTTGTAGGTCGAAGAAGTAGAACAGAAAGATCCAAACCTACAACTTACAACATCCTAAACTTACAACCTCAGGATCTCTTTGTAAACCTGATTTACTTGGGTATATTTTTTTACTCCTCAATCCTTCCGCCAGTGAGCTTCACTATCCTCTTTCTGATAATACTCATCCTGACATCTTCAGGACGAGAGGAGGCAAAGATTACTGTGGTTCCTTTCTCATTATAATCAAGGAGTGTATCTAAAAAAAGTTTTTCTTTTCTCTCATCTAAGAAAAGGAGTGGTTCATCTACCAAGATTAGCTTTGGATTTAATGCTACACACCTGGCTAATCTCAACTGTTGCCTTTCAGAGCCAGAAAGAGAGGAGACTATGAGCTTTCTTTTTGGGGTTAGTTCTACAAGGTGCAAGGAGAGGTCTATCATCACTGCTCTCTCCCTTGCTGGCAATCCAGAAAGAAAGAGATTGAGGTTTTCTTCTGTGGTCTTCTTCTCTAAAAATCCAAAATCCTGCATAACAAGACCTATCTTTTTTCTTAAATTAGAGAGGTTTCCTTTTGAAAGCCTGGCTATATCCTTTCCCATAACAACGACCTGACCTGATGATGGCTTAAAGAAGCCATAGATTAGCTTTAAGAGTGTGGTCTTGCCTGAGTCAGATGGACCTGTCAGGTAAACAAAATCCCCTTCTTCTATCTTCAGGTTTATGTTGGAAAGAATTGCTTGGTTTCCTATAACCCTTGAAACAAATTTAAGGTTTAGCATTTGCTGACCCCTGACTTCTCATTCAAGATACAATAGACCTCCTTTTTGATTGAACAAGAATCTATCTCAAACTTAGCCAGAAGTTCCTCTGGGGTTCCAGATATTCCGAAGGTATCCTTTATTCCAATCCTTTTTATAAGGGTAGGTTTGTATTCAGAGAGGCATTCAGAGACTGCACTTCCTAATCCTCCAATAATAGAGTGTTCTTCAGCGGTAACAATCCCCTTTGTCTCTTCTGCACAGGTAATGAGCATCTCCTTATCAATCGGCTTTATTGTAGGCATATTCACCACCCGAATACTTATCCCTTCTTTCTTCAGTTCTTCACTTGCCTTTAGTGCCTCAAAGACCATTATGCCACAAGCAACTACTGTAACATCCTTTCCATCCTCTATCACCCTGGCCTTGCCTATCTTAAAATCTGCGGGAGGAAGCAGGGGAAACTTTGCCCTGCCAAGCCTTATATAGACAGGTCCCTTATATTCTGAAGCAGCAAATATAGCTTTTCTTGTCTCTGTCCCATCTGCTGGGACGATTATCGTCATATTTGGCAGAACCCGTAAGGCTCCTATATCTTCTACAGCCTGATGGGACGGCCCATCCTCTCCAACAGATATTCCAGCGTGGGTCAGAACAATCTTCACATTAAGATTTGGCCAACAGACAGAAGTCCTTATCACCTCATAGGTTCGCAAAGCCCCAAAGACAGCAAAGGACGAGACAAATGGAATCTTTCCAGATAAAGAAAGGCCTGCAGCATAGCCCATCATATTTGCCTCAGCTACCCCGAAGTTGAAGAATCTCTCAGGAAATTCTTTGGCAAACCAGTTTGTCCTTGTAGATGAAGATGTGTCTGCATCCAAGACAACAATATCCTTATTTATTCCACCAAGCTCCAGAAGAGCCTTTCCATAAGCATCCCTTGTAGCTATTTTATCCATTTTCTATCTCAGTAATTGCCTGTTTTGCTTCTTCTTTTGTTGGAGCAACACCATGCCATCCTTCCCTATTTTCCATTTGTAAAATATTAACAACCTCCTTACACGATAAAAATTGAACAATATCAGCAACATAATCTCTTATATTATAATAATCCTCTCCAGATGACTTAATTATTATTTCTGCAAGAGTGGGACTTATATTTAATAAATTCTTATCATATTTTTTTATCATCTCAATTATCCTGTCTATAATTTCTTCCAATGTTTTATTATTCCTACTTAATTGAAACTTTTTGACTTCCGATAAAATTTCGTTATTTTTCAAGATAGAGATTACATAATTGTTTAAATTTTTATTTTTCTTAAAATTTTGATCCAATAATGCTCTCTCGCTCATTGTGATTATCTGTCCCAGCCACAAATCATCATACAACATTTCCTCCAACTGCTTTTTGAAATGTTCAATATCATATTTTTGTCTTCCTACAAAAAGGCTTTTGATAACTTCATTTCCATAAACAGCGATAATATTTACTTGTATCCCATCAACTATAAACTTAATAAGAAACGCCTTTTCAGGTATCTTTTCTTCATCAATAATGTTATGTTGAACATTTTTATCTTTCAGGATTTTGATTATGTCATTTTTGCCTCTCAGTAGACCATTATAACAGATACCCCATTCTTCATCTTTTTGTGTTGTTGCAGGTTCTCCCTGAATATCAAACAGGATTCCACCTATAAGAAAAACATTTTTTATACCAGCATTCTTAATACAATTTCTAAAAGATTGATTCTCAATAATCAACTTTGTAAATTTATTAAACTTTTCCATCAATTCAATCCTTCCTGCAGTACAGCCAGAATAGACCTTCATTTTCAACTCACAGAAAGCAAGGTTATCATTGCTTTTGTTAACTATGTCAAATTTTTGTTTTATTGGTTCAGATTCTTCCAACTTAATGCTTTGTCCCAACAATTGTGGAAGTTTTATTAAGGCAAATTCAAACTCCATTATATCTTTTGTTCCTAACTCCTCTAATAGTTTAGCAACAAGACTTCCTCTTCCTGCCTGACTATGTTGATAATAAGATGTTATTGTTAATAATGATTCATAAAAACTATACAGGTTTTCACTCACAAGTGATGCTTGAGATAATCCATGAAAAACCTCATCAAAAACATTAAAAATTGATTCCATGCTGAGGGTTCTTTTAAACATTTCTTGCACCCTTTTTAAGTACATTCTTTTTAGACCCTTTTCTATTTCGTTTCGTGGTTCTCTACAAATGAGTAATTTTCTAATTCGCATATTTTACACTCCTTTTGGTTTATGACAAATTATCACACTTTCCCCTCTTATTGCCCTATTGCGAGCACCTAATAGAGGGTTAAATATCAACTTTTCAAATTTAAAACCCGCTTCTTCACAAAACTTTTTAGTTGTCATAGTTGTCGGGATTTTTTTGCCATTAACGGTGCTATCTCCAATTATGATTGCCAACTTACCTCCGGATTTTAATGACCAGTAGATATTTTTTATGGATTCTTTTAAATCCCCATAATACATAGCAACCCTCGGAGGCAATCCGTTATAATTATTTTGGGGGTATCCACTATTTTTCATTCCCAAATATTTTGATTCAAT
>JAGUXG010000132.1 GCA_020061965.1 bacterium | reverse complement strand
TTGAGGAAGTAGAAAAGATAAGATCCAAACCTACAACTTACAACATCCTAAACTTACAACCTCAGGCTCTCTTTGTAAACCTGATTTACTTGGGTATATCACATATTTTTTTCGGTAAACCTCGTGTTTCTTGAGTATAATTTTCCATCTTCTCTGCTTCTCTGCTGTTAAATATTTTTTCTCACTATTTCCGAACCCTTTATTCCATAAAGAATGATCATCTTTTCTGCAATCTCACGAAAGCAAGGTGTAGCAATTACACCTCCATATCTCACCTCTGCCTGTGGTTCATCTATCATCACTAAGATAGCCACCTTTGGATCTTCTGCTGGAAACCACCCAACAAAGGAGGCAACAACCTTATCCTTGTCATACCCGTGAGGAGTAGCCTTCTCTGCTGTCCCTGTCTTTCCGCAAATCTTGTATCCTACAATCTTAGCTGCTTTACCTGTTCCCTTCTCAACCACATCAACCATCATTTCAGAGACTTGTTTTGCCACCCTTTCAGAGATGACCCTCCTTTTTCCAGAGGAATGATACTCCTTGATTAGAGAATTCCTTCCTTCAAAAACCCGAGAGACCAAAACAGGCTTAACAAGTAAACCTTGATTAGCGATAGTGCTTATAGCCATCAGTACCTGAAAGGGTGTAGCACCAAGCCCATAACCAAAAGAGAGGTTAGATTTTGCAAGCGCAGAAAGGCTGCCCCTGGGTAAAATTCCATTCTCTTCTTCAGCCAGACCAAGCCCTACTTTATCTCCAAATCCAAATTTTTTGAGATAATCAACCAGAATCTTATCGTCCAATCTTTGGACAGCCTGAGTCATACCCACATTACAAGAGTTTACCAGAACATCTCTAAATGTCTGGTCCCCATGCTTATGGACACAGAATATCTTTCTCCTTCCTATCTCTATGCTTCCTTGGCAAAAGAATCTATCCTCCTCTTTGACTACTCCTTCTTGTAATAATATGGCACAGACAACAGGCTTAAGGATAGAGCCTGGTTCTAAAACCCAAGAGACAGCTTTATTCTTTAATCTATCTTTTCCAACCTTTCTCCGCTCTAAAGGATTCCAGTCAGAATATATGTTTGGATCAAAGGATGGCCAGCTGCAACTTGCAAGAATCTCACCAGTGGCAACCTCCATTACAATTACCACTCCACCCTTTGCCTTGTATTTCAAACAGGTATCTTTCAACTTCTTATAGGCAAAGTATTGGATACTTGAGGAGATAGAGAGAGAAAGGTTATATCCACAAAGCTCCTCTGGAAACCTCTCCTTTGTATAGGTGATAGAGCCCACGCCATCCTTTTCTATCACTATCTTTTGGCTTCTACCTGCAAGATACTTATTCCATGACCATTCAATGCCGCAAAGCCCCTGAATCTTCTCGGCATTATCTTCAAATTGGACAGAACCAATAAGACTACCTATAGGTTCACCCATTGGATAAAACCTTTTATGTTCAGGAATAAAGCTAATATTAGGAATCTTCTCCTTTTCTATCTGTTTTGCTAAATCTACAGAAATCCTTCGAACAATCCAGCCAATCTTCTTTCCTGTAATTTCACACAACCCTGCTATTTTAGACCTGTCTTCACTTTGCATCCTTTTATGAGAATAGATAGACCATCTCTCATTGCTCATAGCCAGAATATTATTCTCCCTATCAAATATTGTGCCCCGTGGCAAGACATAAGTATTATCTTCTTTCTGTATCTTGTCAGCCCTCTTGGCAAACTTATCTCTCTTTATTACCTGAATAACAAATAGCTTTCCAAGGATTGCCAGAAAAGCAAAGATCATTACCACCCAAACAATGACTATCCTTTTTTGATATGGTCTCATCAATCTTGTTTTTTATTTAATAGTATTTTTAAGATAAAAGGAGTCTTCGGAACTCAGGCAGAAACCAAAGAAGATCTTCCAATAAAAGGAAACTATTTATTTTCTACTTTCCATGGCAATATTTATACTTCCTGCCAGAGCCACAGGGACAAGGGTCGTTTCTGCCAATCTTTCTCTTTGCTGGAATATCTTCTGTCAGTCTTATCTTCTGCATTGCTCTTTTTGAAAAAGCCACTTTTGCTGGCCCGGTTCTTTGCATCTGAATAAGAAAGATTCTGGAGACTGTCTCCTCCTTTATCCTATAGATTAGCTCCTCAAACATACCGAACCCTTCCCTTCTATACTCAACCAAAGGGTCCTTCTGACCATAAGCTCGCAGGTACACACCCTCTTTTAAGGCATCCATATTATGCAAATGGTCTTTCCATAAGTTATCAAGGACAGAGAGCATTATCATCTTCTGAATCCCGATAAAATCCTCTCCAAGCTCTTTCTTCTTCATCTCCCATCTTTCAAAGATAGCTTCCTTCAGGTTTTCTTTTAATTTGACAAGGTCTTTCTCGGAAAACTCAGGGTTAATCTGGAATGTCCGCTCAATAACCCTCTGTAAACCCTCAATATCTTGATTTTCTTCAGATATATATGCATCAAAAAGGGTATCAGCAAGCTCATCAATCATCTCTATTAGATGGGGAGAAAGGTCCTCCTCTGCCAGAAGAATATCCCTCTCCTTATAAATGAAGCTCCTCTGTTTGTTCATCACATCATCAAACTCTAAAAGCCTCTTTCTTATATCAAAGTTATGTGCCTCAACCTGCTTCTGTGCCCTCTCTATAGACTTTGAGATCCATGGGTGCTCAATCACCTCATCATCCTTTAACCCGAGCTTAGTCATAATCCCTGAGATCCTTTCTGAACCAAACAACCTCATCAGGTCATCCTCAAGCGAGATATAGAACCTTGACGAGCCAGGGTCGCCCTGTCTGGCTGACCTACCCCTTAACTGATTGTCTATTCGCCTTGCCTCATGACGCTCTGAGCCAAGGATATGGAGGCCACCAAGGCTTACAACCTCTTCGTGCTCTGATTGAACTGGAGGATTACCGCCAAGGACAATATCCGTTCCCCTTCCAGCCATATTTGTGGCTATAGTCACTTGACCCTTTCTTCCTGCCTGAGCCACAATCTCTGCCTCCATCTCATGGTACTTGGCATTCAAGACCTGATGGGGGACGTCCTTTTTCTTGAGCATGCTACTAATCCTTTCTGACTTTTCCACAGAGATAGTTCCCACTAAGACAGGCTGTCCCTTCTTATGAAGCTCCTCTATTCCAAAGACAATGGCAGAAAACTTTGCCTTTTCTGTCTGGTAAATCATATCGGGGTTGTCTGTTCTGATCATTCTCTTGTGTGTTGGAATTTCAACCACATCAAGCTTATAGATGTTATAAAACTCATCTGCCTCTGTTATAGCTGTTCCAGTCATTCCAGCAAGCTTCTCATACATCCTGAAGTAATTCTGCAAGGTTATGGTAGCCAGAGTCTGATTCTCTTCCTTTATCCTCACACCCTCTTTTGCCTCCAATGCCTGATGAAGACCATCCGAGAATCTTCTCCCTGGCATAAGCCTGCCTGTGAACTCATCAACGATGATAACCTCTCCGTCCTTGACAATGTAGTCAACATCTACCTTGAAGAGATGGTGTGCCTTAAGAGCCTGCTCTATGTGATGAATAATGTCTATATTCATCGGGTCATAGAGGTTTGGAAGATGCAGGAGCCTTTCCACCTTTCGGACACCATCTTCTGTGAGAGAGGCCGAGTGCAGTTTCTCGTCAATCTGATAGTCTTTATCCTTGCTGATATAAGAGATAAGGCTGTTTATGCGGTAATACTTGTCTGTTGACTCTTCTGAGGGGCCTGAGATGATCAAAGGTGTCCTTGCCTCATCAATCAATATAGAGTCAACCTCATCAACAATGGCATAGTGATGACCCCTTTGAACCTTGTGGTTCAGGTCAACAACCATATTATCCCTGAGATAATCAAACCCAAACTCATTGTTTGTGCCATAGGTAATGTCGCAGTTATAAACTGCTCTTTTCTCTTGAGGTTTCATATCGTTCTGTAGAAAGCCAACAGTAAGCCCAAGAAACTGATAGACAGGTCCCATCCACTTTGCATCCCTTTGAGCCAAATAGTCATTTACAGTGACAATATGGACACCTTTTCCAGTCAAGGCATTAAGATAGACAGGCATCGTAGCAACTAAGGTCTTTCCCTCTCCAGTCTTCATCTCTGAGATATTTCCCTCATGAAGGACTATGCCTCCCATCAGTTGG
>JAGUXG010000168.1 GCA_020061965.1 bacterium | reverse complement strand
AGGGTATAATTAGGTGAATAAAGTGTGAATAGAAGAATTATAAAATTATTAACATTTAATTAATTTTAAGTGTTAATTATAAGTTAATTAAAAAGAATAGTTTAGATAAGTTTTTAAGATATTAGATTTTTAGTAAAAATAGGAGGTATTAATATGAATATATTCTGTAATAAAGAGGTGTTAATAAATCAGATTCAAAAGGTGCAGATAGCCAATATTAAATCAACCTTACCAATATTAAATAATATACTTCTTGAAACAAAAGATGGTTATTTAATTACATTTGGAACTGATATGGATATATCTATAAAATATAAAAGGAAGATAGATTATCAAAAAGATGGTGCAGTCATTTTACCTATAAAAAAACTTATTAATATTATAAATAGTCTTTCTAAAGAGGTTAAAATAGATGTTGATGAGAATATAAAAGTAAATATCTCTTCAGAAAAATTTTCTTCTCATCTTATTGGAATTAAGAAGGAGGAATATCCTTTATTTCCAGAGGTTAATTGGAAAATCTCTTTTAATCTGCCATTAGAGACCCTATTATATATATTAAAAAAGACCTATTTTTCAGCCTCACAGGATGAGACCTTTATCCCTTATTGTGGAATTTTAATGATATTAGAAGAAAGGAAGGTGATTTTAATCTCAACAGATGGTCATAGATTGAGTTATATAAAAAAGGATATAGATATAGATAAAAATATAAAGGTTATTATTCCGATAAAGACTATTCAAGAGGTGATGAGGGTATTTAAGGGAATGGAAGATGAAATAAAAATATCTTTAACAGATAAAGAGATATGTTTTGAGCAGGAGAATCTTTGCCTTATATCAAGGCAATTAGAAGGAGATTTCCCAGATTATAATAAGATTATTCCAATGGAGGGTTTGATAGAATTAAGTTTAGATAGGGAAAATTTTAACTCTTGTGTAAAGAGAGTCTCTTTAATGGCAGATGAAAAGAGGAGTTTTATAAAATTTAATCTAAAGAAGAATCTTCTTTTAATAAGCACTTTTGCTCAAGAGGTAGGCGATGCAAAAGAAGAGATAGATGTCAAATATTCTGGAAAGGAGATAGAGATAGCCTTTAATCCTAAATATATTATAGATGTTTTAAGGGTTATGGAAGATACGGAGATAATATTTGGTATTACTGAACAAGCCAATAAAGGGATAATAAGACAGAAGGGAGAAGATTTCTTATATGTACTTATGCCGATGAGGATATGAGAAGGGTAAATAGATTAGAAAGGATAGATCAGGTTATAAAGAGGGTCTTGAAGGGTTGTGGAATAGAAGAAGAGATAACAGAAGAAAGGTGCTTAAAATTATGGTCTGAAATTATGGGAAAAAGAATTGCTGATAAAAACAAACCTCTTTATATAAAAGATAGGATTATCTTTATAAGATCAGCAAGCCCTGTCTGGGCAAAAGAGCTCTCCTTTGAGAAAAAAGAGATTATAAAAAAGATGAACGAGCGTCTATCCAAAAGGTTTATAAAAGATGTTATCTTTATTTAAGGTAAAGATTCTTCTTATAAAAAATACCCTTAAAACTATATTGAGAGACCATTCTTTGCTAAAGCTCATCTTTGTTGGGACACTTTCATCACTACTTCTCTGGACAACATTCTTTATCGCCTATAAATTCTTCTCTTTTGTGATGACATTCCCTTTTTCTGACCTTTTAATTCACCGCAGCCTCTCCTTATTCTTTCTTATCATCCTCTCTATGCTCATCTTCTCTGTGCTCATCACCTCTCTACCCATTCTTTATAAATCAAGAGAGAGGCTGTTTCTTATGGGTTTTCCGATAAAGACCTCTTCTATATTTAAGATAAAATTTATAGAGTCAGTGGTTCTGTCTTCCTGGGCCGCTCTTCTTCTTTGCCTGCCTATTCTTATTGGTTGGCAGGTTTCTACAGGCTGTTCACACCTGGTCTATCCTGTTGCCTTATTCTCTCTGGGCTTTTTTGTCATAATCTGTGGGGTGGTTGGAATAGCCATCTCCCTTCTTCTCTCATCTATCTTCTCTTTAAGGAAGGGACAGGCTCTTTTTATCGGATTTTTTCTCCTGTCTCTTCCATTGGTTATCTTCTGCACAAAGTTTGGCATATTTAAGGAGACTCCACATGAGGCATTTGCCTTCTTTTCAAAAGTGATAGACTCTATGGGGTTTTCTACACACCCGCTTCTTCCCTCTCTCTGGTTTGTTCAAGGGATTGATGGGATAAGAAAAGGTGAGTGGAGAGAGAGTCTATTCCTTCTTTCCTTGATTGCAACAACAGCAGCAGCCTCCTTTATCTTTCTCTCTAAAATGGCAGACTCTTTATATCTCAGGGGTATAGACCTTATAGAAGGTAGCTCCTCATCTTATAGACATAAAGAGATCTTCTGGATACGAAAGATGCTCTTCTTTTTCAAACCAGAATTTAGAGCCCTTATTATCAAGGATATTGTCTTATTTCTTCGCGACAGCCTTCAATGGAGTCAATTTCTCATCTTCTTTGGCATCCTCTTTGTCTATATTCTCAATCTTCCAAGGGCAGGGTATGAGATAGACCTTCCCTACTTTAAGTCTCTCACCTTCTTTTTGAATATATCGGCCATTGGTCTTGTCATCTCTACTCTGACCACAAGGTTTCTCTTTCCCTTAATCTCGCTTGAAGGAAAGAGGTTTTGGATTCTGGGCTTGTCTCCTATCACCAGAAAAGGGCTTCTCTTAGAAAAGCTCTTCCTATCTTCTTTCCTTTTTTTATTCATCACAGAGTCCCTGATGGTTCTGCTCAACCTTATCTTAAAGACTGATGGGTTGGCATTCTTTTTCTCTCAGGTGTTTATCGCCGTAATGACCATCACGCTTACCTCGGTATCTATCGGGCTTGGCGCAGTCTATCCTGTCTTTTCTAAGGAGGACCCATCTTCCATTGTCTCATCGCTTGGCGGTACGATAAATGCCATCATCTCCCTACTCTATGTCCTCTTTTCTGTAGCACTGGTAGCCATTCCTGTTCAACTGTATATACTCCATAGATTTCCCTATCAGCAACTCATCTTATATCTTGTAGCCTCAATAAGCATATTTATTGCTGTAAGCCTTTTTTGTTCTCTAATGCCAATAATAAAAGGCGTGAGGTCTTTAGAAGGGATTGAGACTTAAAATATATTTTGATATAGACAAAATATGGCAAACTTAGATATAATATATTTTTGCTACGCAAAAATATAGGTGGATTTAAATGTATGATATCTCAGACCTTCTTTTGATGTGCAAAGAAAAGGGTGCTTCAGACCTGCATCTTTCTTCAGGTGCCTACCCATTGCTTCGTATCCACGGTGAACTTATTGCGGTAGATGACCAGATATACGAGAAGGACAGGATTCATCAAATGATCTATGATGTCTTGAGCGATGACAGGAAGGCACAATTAGAAGAACATCACGAGATAGACTTTGCTGTGGAATTGGCTGAGGTGGGAAGATTCAGGGTGAATGTCTTCTATCAGAGGAGGGGTGAAAGTGCTGCCTTTAGAATCATCCCTACAAAGATAAAGACGATTGAGGAATTAGGGCTTCCGCAAGTCTTGAATAGCCTTGCCCGAGCAAAGAAAGGGCTTATCTTGGTTACAGGACCTACAGGCTCAGGAAAGTCAACTACCCTGGCGGCAATGATAGATTTGCTCAATCAAGAGAAGAAGGACCATATCCTGACCATAGAGGACCCAATTGAATTTGTTCATGAAAACAAAGGCTGTCTGGTCAATCAAAGAGAGGTTGGTCCAAATACAAACTCCTTTAGTGTAGCCTTACGTTCTGCACTCCGCGAGGACCCTGATATTATCCTTGTGGGTGAGATGCGAGATTTAGAGACAATTCAAATGGCTCTGACTGCTGCAGAGACAGGCCATGTTGTCTTTGGCACTCTGCATACAAACTCTGCCTCCCAGACCGTAGATAGGGTTGTGGATGTCTTTCCACCGCACCAGCAACAACAGATAAGAACCCAGCTTGGAGAAGCATTAGTTGGTGTTGTCTCTCAAATTCTTATTCCAACCTCTGATGGTCATGGAAGGGCTTGTGCGTGTGAGATTATGGTGGCAAACTCAGCTATAAAAAACCTTATCCGCGAGGGCAAGACCCATCAGATGCCATCCATCATCCAGACTGGGGCAAAGGAAGGGATGCAGTCTATGGACCAATGCCTAAAGACCTTAGTGCTGAAAGGAAAGATTACCAAGGATGAAGCAGTCCTGCGAGCCATTGACAAATCTGCGTTTGGTGGAAGTGGCACATTAGGTTCAACTTCAGGATCAATGGCCAAGCCATCTTTTAACCCTCCACCACTCTCCCCAAGACCCGTAGTAGGGCCAACGCCACCACTCTCCCCAAGGCCAGTAGGTATGCAACCGCCTATTCCTGGAAGACCCGCAGGCGGTACAACACAACCACTTTCCCCTGGACCTGCAGGTGGCACAGCACCACCTGTTTCTCCGCAACCAACACCTCCACCTGGTCAACCTTTCAGACTCAATATTCCTTCGGGCTAAAGGTGAGAAAGATCCTCTTCCTCCTTCTCCTTGTAAATCTCAACCTTTCCTCTGAATTAAGGGTAAAGATTGCTCAAGCTTCAGCTATCGATATTTCAGGCACAGGCTATTTTGAGCTTTATGACTGTGAGAATTTCATCGGCAGAAGATATTCTGCATCTATTGAGCTTAAAGCAACCGCAGGTGGAATATTGACCTCTTCTTATGGGGAGTTTTTGGGGCCTGTCTTTGTCTATTCTTTTCCTGATAACTACATCAAGATCGGAAACAGAAGGTATAGAGGTGCTTTTGAAATAAGAAGGCAGGGAGGCGGGCTATTGGTCATAAACATAGTTGACCTTGAGGAGTATCTCTATGGTATAATAAGAAGAGAGATCTCTACAGACTGGCCTATTGAGGCCATAAAAGCACAGGCTGTGCTTGCCAGAACATTTGCATTAGTCAATAAGAAGCATAAGAATGAGGGCTTTGATCTCTGCTCTGATGTTCATTGCCAGGTCTATGGTGGCTTGGAGGCAGAGGATAGAACGGCTATACTTGCCTGCTCTGCCACAAGTGGCGAGGTTCTCTATTATAATGATACACTTGCCCCTGTTTATTATCATGCCTGTTGCGGGGGTCTTATCTCAGATATAAGGGATGTCTGGGGGCCAAGCTTGCCCTACCTTAAGTCTATGGTCTGTCCATATTGTCAGGCATCTCCTCATTATAATTGGCAATGCAATCTTAGTTTTGCTCATATTGCCGAAAGGCTTAGGATTGGAAAGGTTTCAAGCGTGGAAAGACAGGGACAGGGAAGGCCAAAGGGTATAATTGTCAATCATCAGGGTGGAAGAGAGATTGTTTCGGCAAATAAGTTCAGAAATATCTTTGGCTCAAATTTAGTAAAGAGCACATACTTTGAGATAGAAGAGACCTGGAATGGGATAAAGCTTATTGGAAAAGGCTGGGGACACGGTGTTGGACTCTGTCAATGGGGAGCAAAAGGAATGGCAAGTAGGGGTGCAGATTACACGGAGATACTATCCTTCTACTTTCCAGGTTGTGTGATAAAAATACAATAGTTGTTATGAAAAAAATACCTTTGCTTATTATTACGCTGGGTTTGCCTCTTCTTGCTTTATATCAGCTCTACATTCCAGTTGATAGGTCTTCTACCATTACCAAAAGGGTTGATATTAAGAAAGGTATGACTCTGGTGAAGATCTCTAATCTTTTGAGGAATGAAGGCTTGATTCGTGATGGGCTCTCCTTTGAGCTATTGGCTGATGTAAAGGGTGTTGCTTGCAAGATTCAGGCAGGGACGTATCTATTCTCTCCGGGAATGAACGTACTGCAGATTCTCAAGAAATTAGAGAAGGGCGAGAGCGAAAAATCCTGCTTTACCATCCCTGAGGGATATAACCTCTTTCAGATAGCTGACCTTTTAGAAGAAAAAGGCTTTATTCAAAAAAAAAGGTTTCTTTGCCTTGTCAAAGACAAAGAGTTTCTTGGGGGACTTGGTATTCAAGCAGAGACAGCAGAAGGCTATCTATTTCCTGAAACATACTGTGTCAGCAAAGGTATGGATGAAAGCGAGATTATTAAAGTGATGGTCTCGGAGCTGAATAAATCGCTTCCTGAGAATAATTCTGGTTTTTCTATTCATCAGCTGCTTACCTTGGCTTCTATCATTGAGAAGGAAGCAAGCAATGAAGAGGAGAAGCCTATTATCTCTGCCTGTTTTCATAATCGCCTGAAGGTTGGCATCCCTCTTTCCAGCTGCCCGACCGTAATCTATGCACTATTACCTAATTTTGATGGAAATCTGAAGAAACAAGACTTAGAGATAGGCTCGCCTTACAACACCTATAAACATAGGGGTCTTCCCCCAACACCTATTGCCAGCCCAGGGATTTCTTCCATCAAAGCAGCTCTATACCCTGCATCTTCTGATTATCTCTACTTTGTCTCAATGAATAATGGTAGACACAAGTTTTCTCGCACATTAGAAGAACATCATCAAGCTACCTTAAAATATCAATTGGGGAGATAATATCTTGACTATTAGACAATAGGAATTATAGAATATAGGCTATGGAAAGGCTTGGAAAGGGATTGTCGGCATTGATTGTGGAAGAGGAAAAGGGACTGGTTGAGATTGAGATAGAGAGGATTAGCATAGGAGACGCAAAGATACGGAGAGAGCTCTTAGAGGATGAGGAGCTTATTGCCTCTATCAGAGAAAAGGGCATACTTCAACCAATCATTGTAGTTCCAAAGGGTGAGCAGTATGAAGTGATTGCTGGGCAGAGGCGGTTTCTTTCAGCCAAGAAAGCAGGTCTGGCCAAGATTCCTGCCATCATAAAAGATGTGGAAAGAGAGGAGCAGCTTGAGATAGCCCTCGTTGAGAATATCCAAAGGAAGAACCTTAACGCTATAGAGGAGGCAGAGGTCTATAAAAGACTACAGGATGAGTTCGGCTTAACCCAAGAAGAGATAGCCAAGAAGGTTGGAAAAAACAGGGCATCTGTAGCAAACCTATTGAGGCTATTGGGTCTTCCCCAAAAGATTAAAGAGAGGATAATAAAGGGTGAGATTACAGCAGGTCATGCCAGAGCAATCCTTTCAATCTCTTCTCACCAGAGAGAGAGGCTCACAGATGAGATTATAGAGAATAGATTGTCTGTGAGAGAGACAGAGAATGTTTCACGTGAAACACAGAAAAAAGACCAGGAGCTATCTACTCTTGAAGACAAAGCAAGAAAAACATTGGGAACCCAGGTGAGGATACGAGGAAGCCTTGAGAAGGGCAAGATTGAGATAGAATACTATTCTCAAGAGCTTTTATCTGGAATCCTTGAGAAGATTGGGATTGTTTAATTATACTAAAGTAAATCAAGTTTATAAAGAGAGCCTGAGGTTGTAAGTTTAGGATGTTGTAAGTTGTATGTTTGGATCTTATTTATTTGTATGTGTTTAGCTCCCCT